>JAKMEW010000461.1 GCA_022425745.1 Rubripirellula sp. | reverse complement strand
CTGATCCTTCATTCCAACCGAAGGCAACTAAAATGGAAGTTATCCTGCAATTCGCCAACTTTCACGTCGTGCGGCGAACTTATCCAAAATAGCGAATCGCATCAATTAGAACCGTTGAATTACTATCGTTTTGGTTTCCCTCTCCAAACCGTGAGCATCCCCAATGAAATCGCAGCAGCTAAATATTTCCATTTCACCGAGGGAAAATCAGAGGAGGAAAAGATCGCGGAATTGAAGAAGTTATTGGAAACGCCTTCCGGTGTGATCCTCTTTTCGAAGCTTTTTATCACCCCGAAGGTGACGGATGGAATGAAGGAGGTGACCTACGTTATTGCAAGGCTAGTAAGTGACGGACCAGCCCGGATCGATCCGACAGATGCAAAGAAACTGATTCAAAGCGTTGACTGTCAAGATTTAATTAAGCCACACATCTATACCGTGCCATACATCTATGACGAGAGCTTTGAAGCGAGCCGAGCCGAGTAAACAAGCGACGGATATGCAATCTTGCATCTGCATCTCAGCTAGCTGATGTATCGATACTCAGAATGCAAGTGTTCTCACGCCCCCATTAGTTCCGAAAACAAATAGCAAATAACCTTCTTGCTTTTTGCAAATACGCCATCTGCCACGAGCCCAAGCGAGCAACTCAGCCGGTCACTAATTGGCTCATGTTGCCAGTACTATCGGCAAACGTTTCAACCGGAACATCGACGGCGTTGAGCATGGAGACAAACAGGTTTGCCAACGGTTTCCATTGATCGCCACGAAAGTCATGAAGTTTTCCGTGCTGAAACCCAAGGTGGTTGCCGCCAGCTAGCTGAATCGGATATTGCTTGGTGCTGTGCGAAGCGTGGGGGTGAGCCGAGCCCCATAGCACTACGGTGTTGTCGAGCATGTTTCCATCCCCTTCTTGGGTATCACGTAGACGCTGCAGGAAGTACGCATGTTGCTGAGCGCGCCAGTTATCCCAAAGCCCCGACTCTTCGGGTCGCTTATGAGCGATATCATGGGTTGCACCCTTGTAGCCCAGAACGCGTGTCGCAAACGCTCCAACCTCGTTTCCGGTCGAGTGCTCGCTCTCAGTCATGAACGATGCAAAACGCGTCGTATCCGTCTGAAGAGCAAGATATAGCAAGTCGTACATGCAGCGAATGTACTCGGCAGGATCGCTATAACTCGCCTCGAGGTTCAGACCCTTGGTATCAACGTTCGGTAGCGGCTGATGCGTCCAAGCGCTCGTACGCTCAACCCTATGCTCCAAAGCTCGCACGGTCTCAAGGTACTCCTCCATCTTCCGTTGGTCTTCTTTACCAAGGTTTCCGTGGAGTTGCCTGTAGTTCTCCATCATCGCATCAAGCACGCTGGCTTCACGTTTTAGCTCGGCGCGCACATCATTGACAGACTTCGCGGCGTACGGCTTGAAGAGACGATTAAAGATTTCTTGAGGCCGTCGCATTGCCGGAATTGGTCGGCCTGGACCATAGTGCGAAAGCGTCTTGGCCATTCCGTACGACCCTGTACCACCCTCACTGCCGAGCACCAACGAGCCGTAGCGAGTTTTGTCACCATGGAACTTCGCTGCCAGTTGCTCGACCGAAATATTGTTCTTCGTTTCCTCCCCGGACATATCCGCGCCGGTAGCAAAAACGTCGCCGCTGCTATGACCGCCCATGCCGTACCCGCCGCGGTGGTCGAGTCCACGGAGATAGGTGACATACTGCTTGAGTGGCTTGAATGGAGCGGTGGACTGATTGAATGTCAGTTCGCCGGGCTTATCACAGGGCCACCAACTCCAATCATGATGCTCGCCGTTCTGGGTTTGAGGTTCAAAAACACCGTAGGAAATGTAGGTGACCACCATGCGTTTAGGCGGCTGAGTAGCGGATGCACCGCCAGTAGAGGCCCAAGTCATGCTGTTGAGCATTGGAAGCGCCAGCGAGATCCCCGCGCCCCTGATCATCTCACGACGATCTAGTTGCCACGATTTACTTGTCATGATCAATCTTCCTCGGTGCCTGTGCTTCTAAAGATCTCACTCTGGCAAACGTCAATAATGATATCACGCAGTCGATAATCACTGTCCCTAGCTTGCAGCGTCAATTCCTCAACGACGAACCGATCCCGGTAGGTCAGATCCCGCCCAAGGCTATAGCTTAGAAGCCGACGCAACACATTTTCGACAACGGCATCTTGACGGTGATGGAGTAGAAAATCCTTCAACTCACGCATTCCATCGATCTTTGGTCCATGAGGGATGCAGGCATCTGCCTGCACCGGATTCGTATAGATGGAGTTTAGATACTCTCGATAGCCCGCGTGATCAACGTGCTGCTTCTGGTTGAATCCGCTGACTCGCGTCCCCTCTTTGGCCACCTTGGGTTGATACTTACCCACTGCGTTGTAACGTTCAAAGGGAATACCCCAAGGGTCAAGACGTGCGTGACAATCGTTGCAGCTCTCGACCGTGCGGTGTTTGGCGAGCAGGTCTTTTATGGTGACTGCCTGATCCGCTGTCTCGCCCGCCGAGTCCACCAACGCTGGAACCTCAGCCGGTGGTTCCTTGACATGCTCGCCGAGGATTGCCTCACGCAACCAAACCGCGCGATAGATAGGGTGAGGTGCTGACCCTGTGCCATTTCCGATTAATACCGAGCCCTGCGTGAGCAGGCCACCGAGGTGGTGCTCGCGATTGATTGGGACCGATCTAAACTCTAAACCTTTAACACCTTTAACACCGTAGTGCGCTGCCAGCGGTTCGTTGAGGTAGGCAAAGTCGGAATCCACAAGATTCATCACATGCGCGTTGCGTCGAATCAACTCACCAAGGAAACCAACACTTTCCGCGTCCATGTAATCACGGATCGTGGGACGGAACATCACCTCCTGCCCTCGGCGTTCACCGACGTGAACATAGTACAAAAACCGCGGGAACAGATCCTGATTGATATTGACCGCCTTCATCTTGTTCAGGCTTAGCCACTGTGTCGCAAAAGTCTCAACGAATCGCTCCGAACGCTGATCAGCCAGCATCCTCAGTACCTGTGTCTCAATCATCGCCGGATCATCGAGCAGGCGATCCTCGGCGAGCCTTGTGAGCTCTTCGTCTGGCATACTAGCCCAAAGGAAATACGAGAGCTTGGAGGCCAAAGCGTACTGCGAGTTTTGCTCAGGGTCTCTAGAAACCGTGTGATACAAAAACTGCGGCGAGATGAGAACCATCGCCAGCGTCTCACGCATCGCATCCTCAAACGTCTCGAACTGCCCCTCTAGCAAATCATAGATCTTCACGAATCGTTGGATCTCGGCACTGTTTGCGGGTCGGCGGAACGCTCGTGAGATAAATCGGCGGAGCACCTCGCGCAGGTAACCTTCGGGATCGCTTTTGCGTAACGGTGAATCGAATAAAATCCTTGTGTGGTGCTCGGGAGGCCAGACCTTTGTCACCGGTGCTTCAAATTCCAGCGAAGTCATGACAACACGCGGAACGGATGCACTCCAAGAGGCGTCGAATGCACTACGTCGATGGTCATTCAGCTCCCCGTTGTCGAAAAGGTTCTGCGCGGTGATGACCAGTGTCGATGGAGCCTGACCCGTTGCGGTCACCCGCCCTACTTGGACGGGGTGGTTCTCGATCCGCCCGCGAAACTCAAACTCACGGATATCGTCCACACCATTGGTCAGATGAACTGTTCCCACTGGCACATAATTACCGGTCCCTGAATCTGAACGCAGGTTGGTTCCCATCACCAATTGCAGCGGCACCTCACCGTAGCCGTCGGGAAAGTTTCCGGCCGCCTTGATCCTGATCAGATACTCACCTCTGGTCGGGAACTGTTTAATGCCCACTGTCTTAGTGCCAACGCCCGGGCCTTGATAGACGGGAATCTCTGCCGGTGCGATTGGCTTGTCGCCCTGAAGCGAAGGATTCCAAGTTTGAATCTGGCGGTACACCTTGGGTTCACCAGAATCAACGATCGCACTGGACATCGCCAATCGAGCATTCTCCTTGTACCGATCCATCTGCTCGGGACCGATCAGCATGAACTGCGCTGAGTTGTTGAAGCGGTATGGCTTGACGGGATCTTCGGGCAGATTTCTGATTAGGTTTAACTCAAACCCGAGTAAATCGTTGATCGTGTTTTGATACTCGATGTTTGTTAGCCTGCGCGCCGTTGGCACAGGCGACTCATGACTAGCATTCGCAACGTATTCACGCAGACGCACCTCAATCCAGTTGGTGACCCGCTGACGCTCATCGTCGCTGGGTTGCTCCACATCGTCCGGCGGCATCGAACCACTCCGAAGCATCTCATAGACTAAATCCCATCCCTCGACATCTCGCACCTCCGCGAAATCGATCGCCATATCACGCAAGTTAACGTCGCTCTTAGACTCATCTAGAC
>JAKMEW010000420.1 GCA_022425745.1 Rubripirellula sp. | reverse complement strand
TTGCTCAACTTACTGGCGATATCGCGAATCGGTTGATAGCCAACTTCGTTGATCTCCGGATACTCGAAAACGTTCGGATCGCTAACCGCCACCTCAGATTCTCGAACAAATTTTACGGTCCAACGCCGAAGTGTTCCCAACCGAAACTGTCCATCGGTATCGGGATCTAAATTCGGTAGACTCTTCTCATAGTAGCTATACCGATTTGCCGTCGTGCTCTCCTGTTCATCCTCCGCCTGGTGTCGATGAGCTTGACTAACATCGAACGGTTCGGTCAGGATTTGCATCGAGTCGAACGAGTAACCATCTAACGCAGAGTTGAATGGTGTGAGTAAATCCTGAATTTCTGGGATCACCCCTGTCCCTCTCGCCACGACCTCGAGAGTCACCTCGCGATCGCCTTGGCCCTGCAGCATCGGTCTTGCATCCAACGTTTGCTCAACCACCAGATCAGCAAGTGGTCGCGCGCCAGGATCGGCGCCCGCGTCAACGAGAACCGTGTTTGAAACGATCGGCAGCACAATCGGCCCTGAAGCATCATTGAAATGCATGTCCATCTGAATTTCAGGGAGCCTATCGACGCTTGCGTCAACAGCCTGCAAAACAAGGTAAGCCATCGGCTTTTCCTGCCATCCTGTTTGTCCATTCATTCGAATTGGAACCGCTGGATTCATCGGCTGAAAAAATCCAATACCCAGCAGTTCGACCTTACCATTGAATGACGACTCGATACTCTTACGCAATCGTTCTTGATAGTTGATGGTGGTCCACTGTCCCGCGTTGAACTCAGTGTAAGAATCCATCAGATAACGTGCGAAACCGCCTGCGGATTGATCGATGGATGCAGTGTGCTGCAGCGTGAGAGTCGCACCGAATGGCTTCGTGCCCACTTGGTCGCTCCCATCAATTTCAAGCCGCAGGTGGATTTCCTGCTTGACGAGTTCATCGTAGAGATCGAGTGTGCGGCGGATCGGTGACCCAGCCGGATGATCCCCAACGACTCGAGCAGCAGCTTGCAGCATCCGCGGCTTTACCTCGGGATTTGCCTGCGGAAGCTTACTGACGATCCCACGCGCAAACTCACCAAGATGGTAGCTCGCCTGCTCCTGTTCCATACCGAGAATGTCGTCCCGAATTCGATCGATCTGATCCGCATTTTCTAGCCCTTCCGTCATCAGATCATCAAGCGTCAGTGCGCCGAGGTCACTGGCCCCCAACGCGAGACTGAACCAGACATCATAGATCTGCATACTCGCGCGTACGCGCCCCTCCGCGAGCGCTTTGCGATACAGTTCCGCGGCATCACCAAACGCACGAAACACTAATTGCCTCGCGGCGTCATACGCAGCCGCATCCTGCTCTCTTTCACCACGAAACTGCATCCGATCAAAAGTGAGCGCGGCTTTGAGAGTTGCGTGCTGCCAAGCCTCTTGGTCATTCTGACTATTGTTCACCGCAGCGGCCGCCAACGCGGTAGCGAGGTCGTACCCCTCTTCAACGATTTTTCGAACCTCCGAATCGCTACGCTCAAAGCCCGCATCCTTCTGCGCTTCACGACTGCGCCAGTCCCCACTCAGTCCCTGCCGCATGGTCGAAGCAAGGGATGCTGCAACCGGGGCCCGGATGCCGTCCACTGGCCCAAGAATGCGTTCAATGGCATCGCGTTGAAAAGTTTGACTCGTTCCGTAGCACGCTTGCAACGCAGAGACCACACCAGGCAACTCACGTCCGTCTACGCCGATCCCATCCAGTAGCGTTATCAACTCCGCTAGCCTGTCCAGGTTACGATTCTGCCAACCTCGCGTCACTGGCGCCGAGGGTCTTTGTCGCCGACTATAGGCATACATCCACGCGGTCGTACTCGTCGTGGGTTGTGCCATCCTCGCACGCATCCGCTGCACCCAGAGATTAAGGAAGCCTGTCGCAAGTTCCGTGCTCATCGCCGGTTGTCTTTCTATCCCCTGCTCAAGCAGTTCTAAAGCGAGGTCAGTCTCATCCGCGATCAACGCAACACCGATGAATGCAATGAACGCGCGTCCCACAAGACTTGGTTCGATACGCTTTCGCCATTCTTCATCTGGCATCGAACGCAGCAACAAGATCGCCACCTCTGAAACACCATTTTTGGCTGCCTGCTCCTGAATCGCTTTCTCGGCGCGAGATAGCAAACCTATGGTGAGCATGCGAAGAGGAATATTGAGTTGATCTCCTTGGACACCCTCCCGCTCTAACAGCGTATCGACCGCCTCTTTCATCGTGAGTATCGCCTGCGCGCGATTCGCCTCCGGAAGCTTTTCATCCTCGAGTTTTAGCGCCTTCAAAGCAACTGCCTGAAGCCCCACAGGTGCGAGCGTCGGATGTTCAAAAAGATTCCGCAACCACTCCAAGCCGGGACCTGGCGGAACCTGAGGTAATAAATCCACGGCGCGACCTAAACTCTCAGCTCGCAGATTGGCATCCGCAGTCTCAAGGAGTGACACCTCCCCAAACAACTGCCACGCAGTCTCAAGTAGCCGCTCCCCTTCAAGCCCAGATGCGTCCGCCGACCTTGCTAATTGATACTCAGCATGACCCTTCATCACCGCAGCATTACCATCGCCACGAGCAGTTTCCAAGGTAGGCATGAACTCATAAGCTTCGATGGGCAAATCTGCAGCGAGCAAAAGACGGACGGTTCGATCACGTTGCGTTTTGTCCTTGGTACCAAACCAAGTCGTTCCTTTTCGAAACTCCTCGATCAAAGGCTGCGTACTCGTCTTGGCCGCTGCTTTTTTCAGGAGACCGGCCAATGCGTCAACCTGCCAATCGGAGAGATCAGTCGGCGCTGCCTCCGATAGCCCCAACACATCCTCAGGAATCAGTTCCGAATCCGCATGATTTGTTCCCTGCACCAGAGCCGCATACAGTCCCTCGGCTTCACGCCCTGCCCGCAAAACTAACAATGCACGTACAGCGTTCCAATCAGCAGCCATTGCGTGCCGATGAAACCACTGCAAAATCTCTTGATCACTTGCATCCTCAGCGGGTAGAGATTCAGCAACCAACCCAATCTTTCCCCGTGCATCCAACACCGCCTCCGGCCGACGGACAAAGTTCACTGTCCGGATCAACCTCAGGAGTTGTCTTGTACGCCCCGCGCCAGCGGCAACGGATTCCTCAAGTAAGCTGCTAGGGATTATAACACCCAAGTCTTGATAGTAAGAAAGCATTGCAACCCGCTGAGCCTCGGGCAACGTTTTCAACCTCTTAACAATCTCTTGAATCTCGGGATCAACCTCTTCACTACCAACCGCGGCAGATCCACTCGGTGCACCGACCGGCACACCGCTGCTTGGCAGCGTGGCGGTCGTGCCATTTGACGTGGCAGCCGCCTTGTCCCTTGTAATGCTTAAAGCATTTCCGATGGCTTTCTGCGCTGCTGGTGACACGATCCGCATCGCTGGGCGGGTTGCCGCTGCCTTGCTCGTTTGTGCTACCACCGTCTGACTGCTTGTGAATAGAAAACACAACACAGGCAAAAAGTAGTTCAAACCAATACCGTGATTTGACACGTAACTTCGATTAGTACTTTTTGTGAACATGTTTCTCTTCAAAATCACTCGGTAAGTTCTTTCAAGTCTGCCAGACACCGATCATCGCACCCACACGCTACCAACCGGAACCAAAGGGCCCCGGAATTCCAGCACCTTCGCCAGGTGGTCCATCCTGTAGAGGCCCTCGTCCCGGTCCACGACCAGGGCGATCCCCAGGTTGCCCGTCACCAGGACGCCTCGCCATTGGCGCCTGACGCGGGAGAGGAATCCCTTCGAGTTGCTCGGAACTCGATTGCTCAAGATTCAGAACTTGTTCCAGATTCCGCTGTATCCGTTCTGCTCGGGATAGCTGTTGACCGTCTGCGTCCGTCTGAGCGATCTCTGCCTGATCGATCTCTGCCTGATCGATAACTGCTTGATCGATAACTGCTTGATCGGAACCAGATTCTTCTGTCGTCGGTCGTTGAGATGCAATCAGTGGACTTGCGGCGTCCTGCCTCGCTTCGGATGCCGTTATCGTTGGTAAGTCAACAGTTTCCGTCCCGGTTGCACGAACCGCTCCCATCGCATCGGTGCCCTGTAGCTGCTGGTCGATCTCTTGGAGATCTCCGGCTTCCCCTACTTTGACAGATCGAACGCTATCCTCACTCGCTAATTCTTTTTCGGCAAGGTAACGGAAGTGCTGCCGCGCCGCATTTGACACGGGTCGCCAAAGCTCAGGTGACCTCCCCTCTTCTCGCAGCAACCTTGCTCCCACATACAACGCCGCAGCAAGCTCCTCCCGAATCACGTCTGACGATATTCGCCTTCGGCCTTCAGTTGCAAACCAGGAACTACCCCGGTTTGAAACCGCCATCGCATTATTCGAAATTGCCTCATTCTCTGCACCGCGGAGATCTAAGAGCGCTTGGAGCTGATCGACTCCATTGAACACCAAGCCGCTTCGTACCATCCCACGCGCCTCGGCCCAACGTAACGATTCCAGTAAATCCTGATCGCTGTCCGAGATATGATCATCCGCTCCGACGCTCGCACCAAGTGACTCGATCAACACCTTGATCGCCTCAGTGTAGGCCATCGTGACCCCAGACCATTCATCGGCCGCTTCTTGATAGAGTGTTTCCTGACGTTTCTCCGCATCCCGTACTGAAATCGAAACTGGATGGTCAGGTTCACTCTGCCAATCGACTCCCTCAACAAAGGCTAGCCGCCGCGCCTCAAGAACTTCGATTTGAGATCGATAGGCCATTTCCTGCTTCACCGCTGCACCCATAGATCTCGCATTGGCGAGCGAAATTTTTTCACCGATGCGATCTCGAGCCAACCAGACCTGACCGGGTCCGTAATGGAATGTCAACGCAAATGCTGGACACAACAACCATACTAACCAAAGCAATGCTGTCTTTTTCATCGTGAGCCCCCCTGCACACCGCGCCCCACCAGCGGCACCTGAGTTTGATGCAAGGTGGGGCCGCCATGGTTGCCGTCACGTTCCGCAACACGAGAAATCCCAAACAAATCCAAGGCGGGCACCAAACCAGCGAGGATCAGGGAGGTCACCAGCACAAGCGCTAAAGAAAAGTCTCGGATCCGCACTCCCTCCCCAATACGCGGCTGAACCACTGCCAAGCGATCGAGTAATTGGGTCGGAAGATGCTGCGTGTTGGCATCGAAATAAGTCCCACGAAGCTGCTCCGCAAGACTTCTCAATGACCCTGCATCCTGCTTTGAAGGGTGGCCGGCGATGGTCGTCGCGGCACTTGTTTTACCAACACCGATCACTAAGGTCTCAGCAATCGAATTCGGCACGGCGCGGATGGGCGTGGTGTCACGGCTGTCGCCATCACTCACGATCAGTAGAAGCGTCGAGGATTCTGGCCATCGCCGAGCGTATTCAACTGCATCAGAGACACTCGACGACAACTTCGTCTCGCCCTGCTCAAAAGCGGCGAAAATCGGTAACCCATCGAAAAGATTACTCACAACGGACTTATCAAAGGTCTCTTCGAGGATAGGTACCGCGCGGGTATAGACGGCAAACACCGTGACGCGAGTCTTTTCCGCATCAACTCGGTCAAGAATACCACGCAAAACCTCACCGGCACGAACCATCCGTTGCTGAGGATTATCAGTCGTTGAGAACTGTGGGCCTGCATCCTCTAAAAACATGCTTGGAGATGCATCAAGACAAATCAGTACATGTTTAGATGCATCGGGATCCGGCTGGACCTCCCCAACCATTGGAGGTACGAGCGTTAAGATCACAAGCCCCCAGACACACCCACCAACACATACAACACGACCCGCCGGTGCGATTCTAACGAGAGTGGTCGGTCTACTCGCCTCGTTAAACAGCAAACAGCCCAGTCGCTCAACACGCCGCCGCTGCAGTCGCTCGGTCACAGCCACAACCATGATTGCGCACACTGCACACAAAGATGCAATTGCTTCGGGATGTTCTACCATGGAGTGAACCTCCACTTAAAAAGACTCGACACCCACAGCGACAAAACGCTCAAGGCGACAAGCACAAACGGATCGAAATAATCCACCGGCACGGATGCAACCGAGACAAATTTTGCGGGCTGCATTCTATCAATGTGATCGAAAATCAGTTTAAGGCCATCCGTGTTGGTAGCTAAAAAAGCCTGACCACCGGTCTCCTCGGCAATCGAGGAAACAGCATCGGGGATCGTATCGCTGCCAATGTGTATGTGGTACATCGTGATCCTAGCCTGATTGAGGCGATCTGAGATCTCGGCCACGGCATCGGAACCGTTCAGGTCGCCGCTCGCTCCATCGGACACCAGCACAAGGAGCCGATCGCTATGGCCGGTAGCAGAGTCGCCCAGTGTGCCTCCACCCAGTGTGCCTCCACCCAGTGTGCCTTTACCCGCTGCGTCCATGCCCGCTGCGTCCATGCCCGCTGCGCCCATGCCCGCTGCGCCACTGAGAAATAGTTGTTGCTTCGCACGATTCATTCGCCACTGCTGATTGCTCAACATGACGTCCTCTTCACCGTCCAGCCTCGCCCCCTCTCGCTCCATGTTATCCGCACAATACTTCAACGCGGCCCCAATCATCGTACCGCCCATGCCGCGTGGCTGATTCATTGGATTCGCGAAGACCAATGCATTTCGCAGAGACTGCAGATCTTTGGTTAAGGGGATCCATCGAAGCGGCCATGACCCAAAGAGCGTCAAGCCAATTGCATCACCCTCACGTGCGAGCGTAAACGATTCAATCGCACTCGCCGCACTCTCGTAGCGATTCATTTCCCCCATACCCGCCCCCATGCTTCCAGAGACGTCCATGCAAATGGTGATGTGCGTGGCGACTCGCTCGCCATCAGGAACTCGCAGGATTTGTGGACGTGCCCAGAGAATGATCGCTATCGCCAACACGGCACTCGGGAGCAGGTCGCAACCTCGCAGTAGCCAAGATGTCGCATTTCTGGGCGAAGCACCGACGCCGTCAAATGGTATCGCGATCCGCGGACCTTTACGCGTTAACGCCCACCACACGACGATCGTGGGAATACAGAGCAGTAGTAGACGCATCGGGTAAACAAATGTCATTTGCCATCCCCACCATGTTGCGCCGCAAGTATTTCACCTGATGTTTCTTGATGCTGATCAACCGATACCATCGACGAGCCGCCTCGCAACAGACTCGTTTCGTCGATACCCAACCCGGCCAAAACCTGTCTGTATTCAAGATGCTCATCCGATGGGATCTTCGAATCGCTCGAATGGAGCAATCGTTCAAGTTTGACTAAGTGCTCCCTCAATGCTGGCTCTCGCCTAAGTCGCGGTAGTGCAGCAATTAAGGAACGGGGCAGCTCCCGCTGTTCCGCAAGGCTCACACACAATAGCCATTCCAACTCAGCCTTTTCGTTAGCGTCGAGAACCCTACGAGATGAATTCTGAAGCAAACTCCCCAGT
>JAKMEW010000414.1 GCA_022425745.1 Rubripirellula sp. | reverse complement strand
TTCTAGCGAGATGTTTGCGATGTTCAATCGGCTTGGCCCAGCCTGAGCGCGGGCAAGTTGCATCATGTCGGCGATCAGGCGTTCAAGTCGTAGGCATTGAGTTTGAATTTGACTCATGAAGTGTGAGGCTGCTTCAGGGTCGTCCTTGATCGCGAGTTCGACGGTTTCCGCGTAGCCTTTGATTGCCGCTAGCGGTGTTTTCAACTCGTGAGAAATGTTGGCAATGAATTCCCGTCGCATCGCTTCAACCTGATGACTTTCTGTCTCATCCCGAACGGTGATAAGTAGGTGTTTGTCTGGGAAGACACCAAAGTGATCGACGCGGATTTTCAGTGGTCGGGTGGTTTCCCCGTCCTGAATCTCAAGCCTCAGTTTCTGCGAACCATCGCCGGAATAGGCCGCCCTGATCGCTCGATTGAGTTCAGGTTGGCGAACGGTTTCGCCGAATGATCGATCTGCCGTGTTAATTGATTCTGAGATACCCAAAAGTCGTTTGGCGGCAGGGTTCATCAACAGGATCTGATTGCTCTCGCCAAGCATGATGACGCCATCACGCATTCGGACAAGCGCTGAAGTGGTGTCCTGCGTCTCGCGATGGAGTCGTTGCCAGCGATCTTGCCAATCCTGAATCTCTTCCAGATGCTTTCGGCGAAATTCATCCAGTCGTTGTTGCTGAGCGAGAAAAGCCCTGTAGGTTCGGTGTCCAAGGATCGTACCGAGGACAACGTTGACGCCAACCAGCGTCGAGGATGAAAAGTCGAGCACGGTCAGAAGTATCGATGCAAACACCAGCCAACCGATGCCTCGTAACGCGACTAGCAATCCATCCTCTTCCGTTGCGTCTCCTCGGTTGCTTGATCTTTCGCTTGGCATTGGTTTTCGGAAAAAAGAGGATAACGTCGATCCTATGTTGTACCCTCAGGACGCGATCGCTGTCGTGAAGATATAGAGAAGATCGGTCCGGCAAGCCAAAAACGCTCGTGCCAATGTCGACATCAAAGAGCGAAAAAGGGGTCTGACCCCCTTTTATCAATCACGCTGCAGGGGAGGCAGCGGGGCTCATTGGAATGTTTTTGTGCAGGCGATCGATGGCGTGGCAAACATCACTAACGTGGATTTGCCTCATGGCTTTATTGTCCGCTTTGCGACGGTGCCTGCGGCTTCCCGATTCGTAGGCGTTTTGTAACGCCATTTGTTGATAGGGGCCGCTGTCGTCCGGTTTGGTCGAACCATACAGTCCAATGGTCGGTGTACCGAGTGCAACTGCTATGTGTAGAGGGCCCGTGTCACCGCTGACAAATAGGTCGGATGTGGAAATAAGTGCTGCGAGTTGGTGCAGGCTCGTGTCGGGGGCTAGGATAGCTGCGCCATTGGAGTGCCTGACGATCCACTCCGCCATGCATCGTTCCTTGGAACCACCCCATACCGCAACGCTCCGGTAACCATAGCGTTTGCGAATGATTTCTGCAGTCTGCCCAAAGCGATCAGGCTCCCACATCTTTGAATCTGCAGTAGCTCCTGGGTTGAGAATTGCTATCCGCTGATCTGAGATTTTTTGACGCCACCGATTTGCCCAATCAATCGCCTCTTCAGGGATGGGCATCTGCCAGTCCACGCTTGGGGCATCAATACCCAACGGTTTGAGTAGCTCCAAGCTCCTGTCAACGATGTGCGTCGCGGTAGGTTCAATCAACTCGTTGTTCAGCCACTGTGTCAACTCTCCACCGTGGCGACCGGAGTATCCAATCCGCCGTTTAGCACCCGATAACCAGCCCGCTAAGGCAGATTTTGTGAGTCCTTGGCAGTCAATCGCTATCTCCGGTTCAAAAGACCGAAGGCGATCACGAGTCTGCTTGATTCCTCGAATCGAGGTGAACCATCCCCGCTCAAGTTCTACAACTTCGTCAACCACTGGATGGTTGCGGATCATCGGTGCCGCTTTCCTCTCGACTACCCAAACCAGCGTTGCGTCTGGGTATTCGCGTCTCAGAGCACAGGCAACCGGCATCGTCAGGATCGTGTCTCCGATCGCACTCATTCTAGAAAGTAGAATTCGGGGGGCTCGGTGGTTAAGCTTCGCCTCTGGCATCGGTTCGTCCTTGGTGGGGTCATGCATTAGCCGCTGAAAATCCATTGCGGCTGCCCTGGGCCAGATCACTAGCTTGTGTGCCTGATCACTAGCTTATCTGTTCGCTCAGCACATTAATTGCATTCGATCAATCAAGTGGTCACCTTTTGACCCTATCTCGGTTTAGCTCACAGAGCTGAGAGTTTAGGCAAAGGCTACTGATTCAACCAGACCACCCAGGGTGCATTGCTAGCTTCTGTTTACTTTCAGTGTCTGAGGTGTGCGGGTGGGATCAGTTGCATTTACCGAGTTGACTTATGGCGTTCGTTGCGGTCGAACTGCGGCAAGGTAGCATCTTGGACGTGGCTCTCTGCTGGACCCACTGCGGGATGTTGTCGAATTTTAGAACCGGTTTCGATCAGGATTCTTGGAGCCCAGAAATTGTTTGAACTCGACACCACCGAGATGCCCTGATGCGATAGACTGCCACACGTAGACGTGAACGGATAGCGGTTCGTCCTTCTCCTTTTTTGAAATCAAAATAAATCGATGAAACGTTTCTTGGCTTGCTTAATCATGTTGAACTTTTCTCTGGTACCAGACGCCTCTTTGACTCACGGTGATGAGGGGATGTACCTATTCAATGACCTACCGGTTGATTTGCTAAAGGCTCGACATGGCTTCGATGCGGATGAGGCCTGGGCAGATCACCTCCGCCTTAGTTCGGTGCGTTTCAACAGTGGTGGATCGGGGTCGTTCATTTCGAGCAACGGACTCGTGCTGACGAATCATCATGTGGCAAGTGATACGCTTCACAAATTGAGCACACCTGAACGCAATCTGATCGACGATGGATTTCTCGCTAGTCGTTTTGATGACGAGTTGAGGGCTCCGGACCTTGAGTTGAACCAGTTGGTTTCCATTGAGGATGTCACTGACCGCGTCAATCAAGGGGTGGAGTCAAAAGCCAGTCCCGAAGAAGCGGCCAAGCAGCGACGAGGTGTGATTGCCAAAATCGAGGAAGAGTCACTCAAGGAGACAGGACTGCGGAGTGACGTTATCACCTTATTCGGTGGGGCGCAGTACCATCTGTATCGATATAAAAAATATACTGATGTTCGCTTGGTATGGGCACCCGAAACTGCTGCCGCATTCTTCGGTGGTGACGCGGATAACTTCGAGTATCCCCGG
>JAKMEW010000395.1 GCA_022425745.1 Rubripirellula sp. | reverse complement strand
TCACTACCAAAAACACTCTCTGCGGCACTCCTCGCCCCTTCCCAGTCCATCCAGTTCGATAGTAGACCACGGAGTCGATAGTTGATTGTTAACTTATTGGCGACTGCCGGTATGAATGAAAGTCCGTACTCGACCGCACCGGTATAAAACACAGCGGTGACGATCGTCCGCCGATAGAAAAGGAGCCCAATCAATAGGTAAAGTGATGCATGGGTTACAGCTGAAAGCACACACAAGAGACACATCACGACCCAAAGTCGAATCCCCCCCGCATCGCCCATCAAAGCAACGCAGAGGGTGACTGAGGCTAAAGTTGCGGACAACGCCCAAACCACCGCAGTAAGGTACTTCCCTAGAATCACCTCTCGCCTGCCGCTAGGCCGTAACGCAAGATAACTCCAAGTTTGCCCTTCAATTTCGGTACTGACCACGGGGGTGGCCCAAAGCAATAACCCCAGCAGGCAGACCACCTCGGGCACCAAAAAGTACAGCATGATGCCCCAAGCCTCGACTGAGGTCTGTGGAACACCACTGAGACGCAAAGTGGTCACCAACGCCACTGGAAAAAGAACGAGCAGAAGCCAGATCGCAGTCCTTCCAACAGTGAAGGAACGAGACAGTTCGAAACGGACAACGCTCAGGATGATACGCAACATCATGCAACATCCCCGCGGTGAAAACGCAACATGGACTCAAAAATCGCCGACAGATTACTCTTCGATGCCTGCAATTGCTCGATACAAAGTGAATACTTATCGATCCAAATTGGCAGCATCTCATAAAATGCGACCGGATCGCGAAGCGCAAGGCGTAAACGTTTCTCACACTCCACCAGCTGTACCGATTCTACCCACGGCTGCTCTGAGAGGGCTGCAACGAGTGGCGCAAGGCCGGTACCGATAATGGTCACCTCTTGAGGTGCTTCAGCGACGAAACCTTCAAGCTCGTCACTGGTCCCTGATGCGAGCAAACGACCTCCGTATATCAGCAAAAAAGAGGAGGTGATCGACTCAATCTCATGCAGGACATGACTCGCAAAAACTAAGCATTTTCCAGAATCCACCCAATTTCTAAGCAGCTCGCTCATCTGCTGCCGTCCGACGGGATCCAGCCCGTTGTATGGCTCATCCAATATGATCAGATCCGGACGATGCGCAATTGCCTGCGCAATCTTTGCACGTTGCCGCATTCCCAGGGAATATTCGCCCATTGGACGATCCATGCGACTCTTCATCCCAACTAATTCAAGACTATGAACCGCCAACTCCTCACACTCCGATGCTTCATAGCCGTAGAGACTAACAAGGTAGGTCACCCATTGTCTTGAAGTGACGTTTGGGTAGAGAACGTCGGTTGCGGGACACAATCCAATCCGGCGCAGAAGACCTCGGTTTCTCCATGGATCTTCGTTAAAAACACTCACATGACCCAATGTCGGTCTTAACTGACCCGTCAGCAGATTAATCAACGTGGTCTTCCCGGAGCCATTGGGGCCAATGAGGCCATAAGCTCCTGCCTTCAATTCAATCTTTAGATCGTTAACACCGATGACATCACCATAAAGCTTAGTCACCTGATTCAATTCAATCATTTCTTAGACACTCAACAAAGCCAATAGACGCCGCCGGATCAAAAAGATCCCCATGATCGTGACACCGACCAACATCAACAATGTCGGAATCACACTGCCCGGCGTCGGATCCAAACCAAAGATCCAAGCCTCAACTTTCCCTAAAGCGTGATACGGCGACAGCATACGCCAGCGATCAAAATCGATATCCATACCCCCACCACGACGTCCACGACCAAACTCTGTCCCCATGTAAGTCAGAATCTGATAAGCGACAAAGCCGAGAATCCAGGTTGCGAACCATGAGAACGATGCGTAACGGCTTTCACTCGTGTGTGCCGAATAGCACATTGCTAAAATGGTGGTCGGAACAATCAGTGCCACGGAAGCAGCAACGATGCGCACGGGGATGTCCCAAGTTAGACTCACCACCGATAGATCCGGGGACAACATCACACCGATAATGTACAGGGTCAAAGCAGGTACCGTCACGATCATCGACAAAAAGAACCAGACCACCATTGCTTTCCCCACCATGTAATGCACCGCATTCAATGGCCTAGAAAAATAAAGCAAATAGGCCCGACTCCGCAGATCGTACGAAATCAACATCGGCGCAATTAGCCCTACCAAAAGTACCATCGCACTAAGTTGTGGGTATCTAAAAAAAGCCATGATTAGCAATGTCCACACTTCATGCCGTGCGCCCTCCCGATCGGTCA
>JAKMEW010000357.1 GCA_022425745.1 Rubripirellula sp. | reverse complement strand
GTTTCAGGATCGTCAAACCGACGGCCAAACCCTCTATCAATCGGTAGCATCACTCGTCCAAGAGCTTAATGAATCGAGACTGGGTGACTGTGGTTTTGGCCCCGTCGGGGCAGTGGTAGGAGCAACCTATCCCGAGCAGCTCGCGGAACTAAGGCAAGCAATGCCGACCAGCTGGATCCTGATCCCCGGGTTTGGTGCACAAGGTGGTGCAGCTGAAGACGTGCTCATTGGCCTCGATGAAAACGGCCTCGGCGCGATCGTGAACAACTCGCGGAATCTGATTTTCGCTCACGCGCGTGACGAATACCGCGACCGGTTTTCTGATCATCAGTGGCAAGACGCAGTGGCCGAAGCAACCAAAGCAATGAATGCTCAACTGAAACGTTCTTAGGCGATTAAATCCTGCAGAACGTGACCATGCACATCGGTCAGCCGTCGGTCAATTCCATCATGGCGAACCGTGAGACGTTCGTGATCGATCCCCAACAAATGCAAGATCGTTGCGTGCACATCATAAACCTGGGTGGGATTCGATCGATCCGCAGGCTTGTAGCCCCACTGATCTGATGGGCCGTAACTGATACCGCCCTTGATCCCTCCTCCGGCTAACCAATTAGTGAAGACATAGGGATTGTGATCACGGCCAAGTGAGCCTTGGGTGCTTGGCATGCGACCAAACTCGGTTGTCCACAAGACAATGGTGTCTTCGAGTAAACCTGTCTGCTTTAAGTCCGCCAATAAAGCCGCTGTCCCAACCGCCATTCCGCGAGCCAGCGGGCCGTGATCTCGCTCAATGTTTTCATGGCTGTCCCAGTTTCTACGGGGGAAGCTATTATCATTACCTGACCAAATCTGGACAAACCGGACACCCCGTTCGAGCAAGCGGCGGGCAATCAAGCATTTCCGACCAAAGTACTCAGCCTCTTCGGGAGCGTTGATCGTTTCCGGATAGACTGCCCCCTCTCGATCCAGACCATACATCTTCATGATGTGCGATGGTTCATCGCTCAAATCTAGAGCTTCAGGAGCTGACAACTGCATCCGCGCAGCCAATTCATAGGCACGCAAACGTGACTCCAATCTCGAGTCACCCTGACGCGATTCCTGAAACTTCCGGTTCATTTGATTGAGCAATTTCAACCCATCTCGATCAGCAACCGGCGTAGCAAACTCTGCACTCGGGTAAAGATCTTCGATTGGGTTTTCCCTTTGCGGAAAAATAGCAGTCCCTTGAGCACTTGCAGGTAGAAAACCTGCTCCCCAATTCTTGGGACCATTACTCGCAAATCCACGGTGGTCAGGAAGCACCACAAACGTTGGCAATTCTTCTCGGATGGATCCCAGTGCGTAACTAATCCATGACCCCATTCCGGGAAAACCAGGCCGATCAAAACCCGTTGACTGAAGATAGGTTGCCTGCGAATGAACCCCTGTCTTGCCAACCATATTGTGGATGAACGCGATATCATCCACATGCGGAGCAAGCGGTTGCACTACCTCGCTAATCATCTTGCCGCTTTCCCCAGCGGGCGAGAAGCAGAAAGGTGACTTCATCCAAGGTCCCAAGCCATTCTGAAAAGCTTCAACAGGCTCACCGAAATCAGAAGCCTCGCCATGATGCTTCTCCAGTTCCGGCTTGTAATCCCACAAATCGAGATGACTCGCAGCACCAGCCATAAACAATTGCACGACACGTTTCGCTTTGGGTGGGTGATGAAGTACTTCAATGACGCCATCCGCCCGAGACTCGTTTTGCAACATTGCTGCGAGAGCAACGGCACCAAATCCACCTGCCGCGCCGGTGATCACTTGTCGTCGATTGATTGATTGATTCATGTTATGTTCCATCAGTCGATATAGATGAATTCACTGAGGTTGAACAGAAACCGACAAAGGTTTGCCATACCATGCTGCTGTGCGTAAGCCACCATCGCTTGCAAATCCTCCTGCGATGCCTGACGCTGCAGCGCATCCTCAAAAGCTAGAGCAACCTGATCGGTGAGCATCTCAGTCCTACCTTGGAGCGACTCCTGAAACTTCTCCGCCATGACGAGATTGAATTGATTATTCAATAGAGACAATGACTGAAGCGCAGTTAATGTCTCATCCCGCTTCGGTGTACTCTGAGATGAATCGGCACAGTCCATGGTAGTCATCCAAGGATCAGGTTGAGAACGAACAATGAAGCGGTAGATGCTACGGCGATGGGTTGCCGGATCGGAATGATCGAACTTGTGATATTCGTAATGTGGTGAATGCTCCGGTCGCTCTAACTCAAACAAGCGATAACCTGGACCTCCCATTGTCGGATCGAGGGCGCCGCTGACAAACATGATGGCATCTCGAATCTCCTCTGCTTCCAATCTTCTTCGATTCATTCTCCAAAGCGTTTCGTTACTCGAATCCGTCCTAGCTTTTAGCTCATCATGATCGGACACTTGCTGGTAAGTGTCGCTGTTAACCATCAAGCGATGAAGGTCTTTGATGGAACCCCGCTTCACCCAACGGCCACCATCTCGAAACTCGGCGGCAAGCCAATCCAAGAGTTCTGGATGCGATGGTAATGCACCCATCTTCCCAAAGTCATTTGGTGTTTTCACGATCGCTTGCCCGAAGTGATAAAGCCAAATGCGATTTACGATGGAACGCCAAACCAATGGATGCTCATCATGCGTCAGCCAGTTGGCAAGGGCCGCACGACGCTCCGCTTCCGAGACAGCTTCCGGCACCTCACTCGGCAAAAGCTCGGCGAGTTGCAATAAACTCGGGCTGGCAACCTCAAGCGGCTTACCGATCTCCCCACGCGCGAGAACGTGTATCGTGCGAGGCACACCCGAGGTTGGTTTAAAATTCCCCTGCGACTTAAAGTGAGTCGCCGCAGCATAGACCAACTTGCCTTCAGGGATTTTCTTCATTTTCGCCTCTGCATCTTTCACTCGCTGTTGCAATCGATCTTTCTGATCCATGCGATCCGGGCTTTGGATCTTCGCAAGTAATTGCTCACGTTGGTGTTTCACATCGTGAAGCTCATCTGCGAGTTGGCGATTCAAATAGTCCGCCCATTTTCCATCGGTGAGGTTCCTCTTCCCCCAACGCACGGGAGCCTCGATAGAGTCTAGGGCTCGGACCTCGCAGCCGAGTGCGAGATTCGTCTGATCGACACCCAGCACTTTGATCTCAGCGAGAGCCAAATGATAATCGTTCGCTCTCTCCATCAACTTGATTGCAGTGACTCGAACTCGCTGAATCTCTCGTGGTTTCTCCAGTTCAATTCGTAGCGACTGCAACCCCGGGTTCGGCTGATCCACTTCACTCCGATCAGCGACAACCATCCCCTCCTGATCATCCTCATCAGCGAAGACCTGAATTTGGTAGCGAACAGGAAAGCCAAATCCGGCTCCGATGTCAGCATACTCGTCATGGCAGGGCAACACTTCCAGCGTTGCAGCCAGACGCGACTCACCAAGATCCACCTCGACCCATTTCTCCTCATCAGCAGTTTTGGCGAGCTGACTGTGGTATCCGAAACGAGGATCTTTTTTCACCGCAACGCGATCTTTGAGTTCCCAATAGCGTTGATCCAAGTTGACAAGCAACTCGCCGCCATCAGCACGAATTTCCTTTTCCAATGCCTCGATTTGCGTCTTGGCATCACTGATTTTCAGTTGTAACTGCTGCTTCGCCTGCTCCAAATCTGGATCAACGTCATAAGGCCTCTCGGCACGATCCACTGCAGCAAAAATAGACTGCAGACTGTAATACTGCTGCTGAGAAATTGGATCAAATTTGTGATGATGACAACGCGCGCATTGGACCGTCAAACTACAGAAAGTGTTGAACACCCCGCTGACCATATCATCTCGATCAAGGTTCCTGGCAACCTTGCCATCTAACTTTGACTCCGGCACCTCAACATGCCCAATGAAGTCCCACGGCCCGGCGGCGATAAAACCTAAACCCAAAATCCCATCTGCTTGGCCCGGATAGAGGATATCGCCAGCGACTTGCTCTCGAATGAACTGGCGATAGGGCTTGTCCTGATTCATGGAACGAATCACGTAATCGCGGTAAGGCCACGCATTTTCTCGTAATTTATCTTTGTCATAACCACATGTGTCAGCGTACTTGGCCACGTCCAACCAATGCCTCGCCCACCGTTCACCGTAATATGGGGAAGCGAGAAAACGCTCAACCCAATTTTCATAGGCCTTCGGATCATCATCCGCCAAGAACTCATCAATCTCTTGCTTTGTGGGAGGCAAACCAAGCAGGTCAAACTTCAAACGACGAAGCAGTGTCCTACGGTCCGCCCGCTTTGACGGGGAAAGTCCACGTTGCAGTAATTCACTTTGAATGAATGCATCAACAGGATTCAGATCCAACGATGCAGAATCACCTGTCAGTTCTATCGTGGGTATCTCGGGGCGGAGAATGGGACGAAAAGACCACCAGCTCAAATCCTTGATCGCTGAGGGATGTAACTCTCGTTCTTTCGGCCACTTCGCACCAGCTAGAATCCACCGCTTAATCGCCTCGAGCTCCCCATCCGACAGTGGCTCTCCATCCTTCGGCATTTCGGCCTTTCCGTCACGTGGCTTTACTGCCTCCCATAACCGACTCGACTCCAAATCAGCTGGCACGATGTAACCTTCCTTCATGGTCGACTCGAACGTCGACATTGAAAAGTCACCCTCGCCAACGCTGTCTTGATGACATGACAAACATCGAGACTGAAAAACCTCTGCCGCGTGCTCGAACAAATCCGTGGACGAAGTGGCAACGAGAGTTGCTTTGCCACCTGTATCCTGAGTTGTTTGCGAAGCACCTGAAACAGCTATGTCATCCATTGGACTCTTCGCCAAGCAGTGAACTTGCTGATCGGTTACCGCCCAAAACAATAAAAACAAGACCCGAGCCCAGCACATTTTGGGAGTTAGCATTTTGGCCGCTGGCAGCTTGGGTGCCGGCGACTTGGGTATTGGGCATCCCCCGATAATTGAATGATTCTCTGCAATCATTGATCAAACCAATTCCAGTCTACTATCCGGACACACATTGCCAAACAAGCACAAAACGCACACTCCCTGCCAGCTCACACCCCTGATCGCAAGACCTGCCGACTGTGGTGTCCTCTCGCATGGCTCCGCATGGTTAAACTGTGACCGTTAAAACTGAAAAGTCCCAACTGACCCAGTAGTCCCAACCCATGATTGTAAGAAAGACTCGCCGTTCAATCCAATTCCTGAGAACAACGGCCATTGGTGGCCTCCTCTTTCTTCTTCCACTGATTGTGTTGGCAACGCTGATTTCCCAGATAGCCCCAATCTTGCTTCAGGTCGCACATTTTCTTCGCGACAACCTACCCGCGACGGATTCGGTCAGTATTTCATTGATTGTTTCGGTCGTCGTTGGACTTCTATTGCTCCTCTGTTTTGCGGCAGGCATGGTGGCTCGCTGGTCGATAAGCCGACGACTCACCAAATTCTTTGAAAAGAATCTCTTACTACTTTTTCCGAGGTACGCCATCTTGAAAGACCAGATGGCGGACACCATCGGCGGGATCGAGAATCGCCCCAACACAAAATCCGTGGTGGTGACCTTGGCAGATCGAAGAGTGATCGGCTTCGAAGCGGAAAGGAGCGACGAGCACTCGCAGGTTGTTGTCTACTTACCTGGATCACCTGACACTTGGGCCGGATCAACCATCATCGTCAACGCATCACAAGTCCAAACTCTTGATTCATCCTTTGGGGAAACCGTCTCCATTCATGAACAGATGGGACGTGGATCCTTACATTTAACCAAAAACATCCGATCAACGTCAGATCCTTGAATTGCGGATACTTGAACAGACCGCAAGTGAAACAATCAAAACCAAAACGCAACCTAGACTCGCGAGGCATTGCAAAGTAATCCTTGGCTTAGCAGATTTCCCCCATCACCTCGAGTTGCGTAGAATACAGTGATGAATTTATCCAGTGAACTGAAAGCTGCCCCCATGCATCGTTTTTCCCTTTTATTGATTGCAGCTTTAATTGGCCCTGCATACTTCTTTGCGCAAGCTCATCATTCTCTCTACGCACAAAACGCGTTCGCCCAAAACGCGTTCGCCCAAAACGCAGAACAACGTCTTATCCTATCAGCAACAAGTGTTCTCCGAGAAAGCATTCAACGCCCAGGCGGCCGAATTCCGGAAAAACTGCTTTCTCAATCGCACGGTGTTGCAATCATCCCAAACGTGATCAAGGGTGGGTTTGTTGTCGGCGCGAAACATGGGAGAGGACTGCTGTTCATTCGCGAACCCAATGGAGTGTGGCGGGCTCCGACGTTCATCTCCCTGACAGGAGGAAACATCGGATGGCAAGTGGGACTGCAGTCCTCTGATTTGATCCTCGTGTTTAAAACTCCTCGAAGTGTTCAAGGGATTCTTCACGGAAAGCTGACCCTTGGTGCGGACATTGCTGCAGCGGCAGGTCCCGTTGGCCGAAACGCTGCCGCATCGACCGACGAAAAACTGCGTGCTGAAATCTACACTTACTCTCGTAGCCGCGGTCTCTTTGCAGGGGTGTCGGTTGACGGTTCTTCGCTACGAGTCGATCAAGCGGCTACCGCGAGGTACTATCAGCAATCTCCGCAGAATCCAAACGGGTTTGTTCCTGATGAGGCGAGTGAGTTGACCATGATGGTTGCCAGTTACGCAACTGCTACGACAACTGAAACTCGGTTACCACCTCCTGAACGCAGTGATCGCTCAGATCAAATCTCAATCACGGCTGCTCAGTTGCAAGCTCAATCTAAGTCGCTGCTGGGCCTACTTGAACCCGCTTGGCAAGAATTCCTGAAGCTACCCGATCTGACTCAGATCGACACCGAACCCAGTTCCAAAGTAGCCATCGAAAAAACCATTGGCCGTTACCAACAAGTCGCAGAAGATCCACAGTACTCCGCTTTAACGAGCCGAGAGGATTTCCAAGCGGTACTCAAGCTTCTTGAAGAATTGCGTACCAGACTTTTCACTGAAGCAGCAACACTTCAACTGCCATCACCACCGAACCGTTGAGCATCATGACAACGATAAAACTACGAATCAAAACGTAGTTCAATCTTGGAGGCGTTGAGATCAATACACAACAATAGGTCATCACCTTCCTGCATCCAGCAGCCTGACTCCAATTGCTTGACCTGGCTTACCTCACGCAGAACCTGAACCGATTGATCACCTTTCGCTCCTAATGCATGACATCTAACAGGTCCCTTTTGATCTTGAATACGGATGGTGAACATCGGAGTTTGCATCGGACAATCGATCACTAACTTCCCTGCCGAAACGCTAAAAATGCAGGCCGCTTTTGATGCCCAGTAACGTGCAATTTCGCTGACCTTCATCCAAAGCGTTTCCGTTCCAAAACGACGCTCAATCGACTCGACGACCCGCTGGAAAGAAATAAAACCTTCCTTGGTGCCGTTGCTATACATACCCGGCCAATGGCATAGCATCACCGCTGGCTCTCGGCGCTGAATCAGTTCAACCATTCGCCCGGACGTGGCATCCTGATTTGCATATAGGTCAGGCTCAGAAAGACGGTCACCTTGCCATCCCCCAAACCAATCACCGGTTCCAGCAGGAACGTTCACGATCATCTGCGGACTTGAGGTTCCCTCATTTCGAAAATTCTCAATGATCGGCTCGGTACTTTGGTCACCGGTGTGAACGTATTTGAAGTAATGAGGCAAATCGACCTGATAGACATCACGGACTGCTTGGTCTGCCGCCAAAGACAGCTCACTTTTAACCTGATTACCGAATCCTCCGGGCGTCGTAACCCCTTCGCACGGCAAATCACACTGCTTAAGAATTCTTAACGCGTAAGCCAAGTAAGCGGCCAATTCATCAACACTTTTCTTCTCCTGAGGATAGGAATTCTCCATGGTCCCCGCGTGAATCTCTTTGAGGGGACGCCCCGTCTTCAGATCAATCACTCGTGTGTGGGTGATCATCTCGGGATGAATGTCCCAATTCGGCAACATCAACTCCCGAACCAGCCGTAAACTCTCCCGCAACTCTTTCCGAGACCAACCAGGTAACTCACGATCCATCCAGCCAACACATGCTGGATTGGGGACGATGCTGTACTTACCTCGAACGCCCTTCAACGCACACCATTCACCAAATTCACGAACAAATGCATCAGGGATCTCCCGAGGCCACTGTTGCCACGGCTTTTGATATTCCCCTCGGTCCGGCCAGGCTTCTGCGAATTGCGGAGTGCAAAAATGCCCCATGTTCACGAGACAGGTGGAATCATCGATGATGAACGAAAGAGGCACACGATTTCGCGGCAAGAGCACCTCAATCCCGTGCTCCGACAAGTTCACCTCTGACCCAACCACTCCGGAACCGACTGCCTCAGAGCCGATCACTTTCGACCCACCAAGCAACGTCTGGCCAACCACGGGAGATAGCAATCCCGAATGCAAAAAACGCCTGCGACTAAGTGAATCCGAGAACATGGCAGACGACCTCTCATCAAATTCGAAGTGCCACGCCATCGCTTGCGAGCTACCTTCGAAACCAAGCAGAGTGAATTCGTGCGATCACACCATCGGAGTACTAGATTTGACGCAACGAAACGATAAATCAATGTAAATCAAAACACTCGCTGAGTGGTGTTCGATTCATCGATGCAGTTTGAAAAGAGCGGGGCGTTTGCATCGCTACACTCACCCTCATCACTATCCCTCATCGGGCGAGGAATCTGATTGGGAATTGGCCTCTGCACTCTTCTCCTGCTCGACTGGCTTCGGCGGCCAGGCGGCGATTTCCTGCCCTTCTGCCGGCTTTGCAGTCGCAGGATTACTACCTCGAAGAGAAGCTACATAACTCGAGACAAGCACTAATTCGTTCGGCGAGAGCTTGCCCTGCCACGCCGGCATCGCGCCACCTCCAGCGCCGTTCTGCAACACTTTTAATATATCACCAATCTCTTTGATATTTTTGTAGCTGTCATCACACAGATTAGGTCCAGCCAAACCGCCCCCTTCGCTTCCATGACATGAAACGCAGTTTGATTTAAACACTGCGCGACCAACTTTCAACCAAGAGTCTTCGTAAAGAAACTTCAGCACATTCTCACGTGTTGCACTCAACTCACCAATCTCAGCGAATTGCAATCTCAAATTTGCAGCGAGTGCTGCATCGTAACGCTCTGCCGCCGTTCGCCCGGGAGCACCATTGTGGAACCAGAAGAAGTAGGGTGGAGCGAAGGCGATTGTTACCACAAAAATCAACTTCCACCAGTTTGGCAACGGATCGTCTCGAAAAACTCGACCCTGATCTGTGCCAGCATCATTCGATGCATCAGAAGTATTCATTTCACTTCCAGATAAATTCGATTGATTGTCACTCATGAGGATTCCCCTCCACCTGAACTGACAGGTGGATTAGTGGTTCTGTTTTTTGAATGTTCTTTGTCAGCGCTGTTCGCTTGTTTGTTTAGCCGGTTTTTATTGAGCAGCTGCTACTTGTGCGTCATCCGTTGCAACAGGAGTATTCAGATCCGTCCCTAGCCGCTGCAGGTAAGCAATCAATGCAACCGCCTGCGACTCAAGAGTCATCACTCCCCCACGCTGAATTGAACCACCTGCTGATACGATCTCAGCAGCAATTCGCTCAGCTTGATCTTTAGCGTTCTGTACCAGATCCTCATTTTCCCCTTCGTATTCAACACCCAACAATTTTGCCGAGTCGACGTAAGATGGAATTCTTTCGAAATCGATCCTCGAATCTAGCAGGTCGCTGTAAGACGGCATCAGGGTGCCTTCGACAAGAAGACCTGGGTTATCCAAATGCCGCCAGTGCCACTTACTGCTCTGCTTGCCGCCCTCGCGAGCAAGATCTGGCCCAATTCGACGCTTCCCCCAAAACGGTGGAAAATCATAGACAAACTCACCTGCCCGACTGAAATCACCATAACGCATGGTCTCTGCCACCAACGGTCGCACCACTTGCGTGTGGCAGCTGTAGCATCCTTTTTGCAAATAGATTTCGCGTCCCATCAATTCAAGCGGTGTGTAAGGCTTTACCGAAGCAATCTTGGGTACCGACGACTGCAAGAATAGGACGGGCACCAGTTGCACGATGCTAACAATCAAAATCATCAACAACGGGATCACATAGAAACGGCCAGGACTGGATTCCCAGATCTGGTGCCAACGCAAAGCCGATGTCCGTTCGAATGATCTTGCCGCATCCAAGACCGGTGCTGATTCAAGCAAACATGGAATCTCAGCACCATCTTGCAGATCATTCGATGATTGAAGCATCGCAAGTCTTTCAGCATCCTCGGATGCGAGACCACTCGGCTCAGATGACAACAACCAAGTCAGCAAGAAATTACCTGCCATCACAACCAGGCCAAGCAGATAAAACGAACCACCCAAAATCCGCGCCCACCACATACCGCGTGATGCATTCAGGGAGTCGATGAAATCAGGGTGAGCCAAATAACCTAGCTCATCCAACGAATTCCACATGTTGCTCTGCTTCATCCCTGACACATAAATTGGTAACACCGATAGCAGAACGCCAATCAAGGCGAACCAAAAGTGCACCGATACCGCACGATCACTCCAAAGCTTTTTCTGAAACAGTCGAGGGGCCAGCCAATAGAACGCACCGAAGGCAAGCATGCCGTTCCAGCCCATCATGCCATTGTGAAGATGGGCGATTGTCCAATCTGAATACTGCGTCCAAGCACTCACGCTCTTGATACTCAAGAGTGACGCTTCAAAAGTGGAGATAGCGTAGAAAACTAATGAACAGGCCAGGAAGCGATAGACCGTGCTATTTGAAAAGTTTGCCTCGCCACCACGCAACGTTCGCCAACCGTTAAGCAATCCACCCCAAAGTGGCATCCAAAGCATCAGGCCCGCAAGCATACCAGCGGTGGATAGCCACTCCGGTATTGCCGTGTGATGCAGATTTCGGGAACCGGACCAAAGTAGCAAAATCACCAAGGCCCAAAAATGAACGATCGCCAAACGATGACTACTAATCGGTTTCCCTGAAACCATTGGTACAAAGAAATACATCAGCCCAAGAAAAGGCATCAGCAATAGGTAGTACACGGAAACCTGACCGTAACACCACTGAAGCACGATATCCTGAACTCCACCGAGTAGCGGATAACTTTTGACCCAGCTAACCGGCAAGACAACATTACTCGCTGCCATCAAAACTGGAAAAGTAACAATCGTTGCAGAATAAAACCAAAGAGAAACGTTCAGCCGTTGAATGCGACGGCGACGCAGCGTCATCCAATAGTTCAAACCGAACAGAACCGTCCAAATGAAAATCATCGCGAGATAGATCGGCTGAACCAACTCCGCGTGATCTCGACCTTGCATCAAACCACGGGGCAGGGTGTAGACCGCCATCCCTATCACCACCTGCCAGGCGACGAAGTGCAACCATGCCAGAGCAGCACTCCATATCCGCACGCCACATAATCTCTGCACGCTGTAGTAGAGAGCGGCAAACATTCCGTTGACGAGGAAGGCATACAGCGCAACGCTCGAATGGAGTGGACGAAGACGTGCAAACGAATACACCTCCGATCCACCAAACATCTTGGGGATCACCAGCAAATGAGCTACACCGAGACCGACTAATATCGCAAACAAACCCCACAGGAGGGTAGCCGCCGCGAACATTCGCACAATCGAATCATCAAATGACTTTACATCCAGCTCACCGAACGACGCTGAGCTTGCTTCCGTCATGTCCGCCCCGAGTTCCGCGCCAGAATTCATACCTGATGCCACTCTGCTCTTCCCTTGAATAAACCAACTGCTTCACGAAAATCGCGCGAAGCCCAAAGCTGCTTCGCAAACCGCGTAGTATATCAAGCAACCGCAGATTGAAACCCGTGTTACTGCGACAGTGTGTCACGAAAAATCCTCAACTGCCTCACCTGAATGGATCATGCGAGGAAAACTGGAACACCAAAACCGAGGCATCAGGTAACCCGTTACCTAACGCTGCCATGCCATTCTCAGCAGCTGACCACAAGATCGACACGCCTCTCGGAACGTCAGCTTGCTTGCACCTTTTTGCCGATCAGTGAAGGTAATTGGTACTTCGGAAAGCTGAGAACCTTGCTCGACTAACCGAAGCAAAATCTCCTCGAGCACGGCGTATCCGTTGACCCTAAGCGACTCGAGATTGACTCGAACCAAAGCGTCTACCCGATAACACCTCATCGAACCGCTGCAATCACCGACGGGCAACCCGAGACAGGTGACCGCGAAACGGTTAATCAACCAACTCATCCATTTTCGATGCATTGGCCAACCGACGATTTTGCCGCCTTCCGCATATCGTGACCCAATGACCACGTCGAGATCCGTCTCGCTCTCGATGCGAGAGAGTAGATCCGGCAATTGCTGGGGATCATGACTGAAATCACCATCCAAGTTCATGAAAAAGTCATATCCAGAATCGACCGCATGCTGCATCGCAAAACGAATCGCGCCACCAAGACCTTTCTGATTCTCGCGAACCTTCAAGATGACTTGATTATCCTCACCAAAATGCTCTTCCACCAAAGCAGCAGTCCCATCGGGCGAATTATCATCCACAATCAGAATATCAGCCGAAGGAATTTCATGACGCATCGACCTAATCAGCGAGACAATATTCTCAGACTCATTGAGAGTACAAACCGCAATCAAAACCCTGTGATGATGGGCCACACATTCGCGTTCGGTGGATGTGGATTCGGTTGACAAGAGTTACCGTTTTCCTATGAAGTAAGAGAACCGCGCAAAATGAAATTGGTGTCGCTTTACAGAGGGGCTGCCACTTTTCAATTAACCCTAGCGTTTTGCCGAATCGTGACTTCCGACGCTTTGCGGAGTGGTCACTCCCAGCGTTTCGCCGACTGGTCACTCCCAGCGTTTCACTGGGCGGTCAATGATTTCTTTGAGTAAAAAAGCCTGCCGCACTCCGCCAGGTCTTCCCAACATCTGCACCAACTCCAATGCATTGATACCGGTGCTTGATTCGCCAGCAGGTAAGGCTCTGCCCGTTGATTCAACTGACTTGGGGCTCCTTGATGACCGCAACACGTGAGTCTTCTGTCCTGAAGTCTTCTGTCCTGGCGAGATTGGGCTGACCGCTTTTGCGTGGTCAAGTCGTTGCGTCATCTTTTCCGAATCCGCCTCCGCAACGATCTCAGCCTCCAGTATCTCGTCCTCATCATCATCGAGGCGAACCAGTCGCTCCGTTTTGCGATTAGAGTACTGAGACTGCACGGCTGTTCTCGAGCGTTGCGTCTGCCCGCGCAACTCCTGCTCGCGTTGCTGGCTCGCCTTCTCTGCGCGACGCTTAGCCGCTCTTGCTAGAAAGTCTTCCAAATCATCAGACATTAGTCTCACCAATATTCGATACGCAAACTCAAGCTATTGAACCATCCGAGAACGCCGCCGCACTACCGTGTCTCAAGAGGCTGTGCCCCATCTTTTGCGGTCGTAGCCAATGATTTTCGCATCTCCGTATCCGCGTTAACGTTCTGCAACTTGTAATAGTCCATGATGTTCAACTTACCGGAGCGAAATGCATCGGCCATCGCTCGCGGCACCGCCGCCTGAGCCGCTACAACCGAAGCTCGGCTGTCTTCGATCTTTGCCTGATTCTCTTGTTCCTCAGCCACCGCTGCTGCTCGTTTACCCTCGGCTCTGGCACGTGCAACCTGCGTATCAGCCTCAGCCTGATCGGCTTGCAACCGAGCACCAATGTTTGCCCCAACATCGATATCAGCAATGTCAATCGAGACGATTTCAAATGCTGTTTGAGAATCCAAACGCTTCGCTAAAACTGCCTTACTAATCACATCAGGGTTTTCCAAAACCGCTTTGTGATCAGCGGCCGAACCAATCGCGCTAACAATTCCCTCGCCGACTCGAGCGATGATGGTCTCCTCGGTCGCTCCACCAATCAGTTGCTGCAAATTGGCCCTGACTGTCACTCGAGCCTTCACCTTCAACTGAATTCCATCTTTTGCGACCGCATCCAATGATGGCTTTGCTGACCCCCGCGGCGGACAATCAATCACCTTGGGATAGACGCTGGTTTGTACCGATTCAAGAACATCGCGTCCGGCTAGGTCAATTGCGGTCGCCTCACGAAAGGTCAATGAAATCGTCTTTGCTTTCTTGGCTGCAATCAACGCTCGAATCACTTGCTGGACATTTCCGCCAGCGAGAAAGTGCGCCTCGAGCGCCTCACTGGTGAGATCTGGATCAACCAGTCCAGCCTGAGTCGCCATGATCTTGCTATGCACGAGCGTGCGGACATTCACCTTACGGAAGGTCATCCCGAGCAGATTGAAAAAACTGATGTCCGCTCGGGTCAATTGTGACTGAATCCATAGACCAAAGTAACGGCTGAACACCAAAAGGCTGATCATGATCAGCCCAAAGACAATCCCTGCAATGATTAATCCAACCATTGCGCCGCTAGCTAATTCGGTCTCTCGTGCCTGCCCAAGCAACTGCATGCCAAGCATTACGTTAAGCCCAGTGGAGTAAAAGAATTTGATTGATTGTGCTGAACCGAAGCTGATTCTTCAGAGGTCCATAACCTAAATAATACTGCAAAGATGGCCGTAATACCGCAACCATTCGCAGTCTGGTGTCCGATTAGCGCAACATTGAAAAAAGTACCACGTCCGGGGAATCAAAATAGCGCACAAAAAAAGGCTGAGTCCCATTGGAACTCAGCCTTCAATGATTTCTCGCATCAAATGAGCGTTACGACTTATCTGAATCCTTGTCAGCACCAGCAGGTGTGTTGTCATCGTACTTGGCCTGAGGAATACTCGAGTCTTCCTTGGCGGCAACGACACTGTGGTAGACAGCGAACTCATTGTCGTCCGAATCTGACGATTGATCGACCTTCTCTTCGGTAACATTCGCTGCTTCGACAATCATCTCGATCACCTTTCTCTCGATGATCTGATTGCGGAGAGCATCCATCTGTCCCTGCTTTTCAAGCCTCGCCCGCACTCGGCGTTCAGGCTGATCACTCTGTTGTGCAATCAACGCAATTTCAACGTTGTAATCTGCTTCTTCCGCTTCGACGTTCTCTTCTTCAGCGATCTTTTCAAGAATGAAGTGTTCGCGGAGAGCCGATTCGGTAGATGCCTGTGCGTTTTGTTTTGAGGCGTTTACAAAGCGGCGAACGGCATCTTCGTCGAAGCCGCTGCGACGCAACTCAAGAACTTTACGCTCGAGTTCTCGCATGGTCTGACGCTTGACCAAAGACTCAGGCAAGTCAAAGTTGGAGTCTCCCGCCAAGGATTGAATGACGGTCTTACGCAGTTCTTGCTGGGTGCGGTAATCAGCCTGGCGTACCAATGAATCACGAACAAAGGTCTTAAGCTCTTCCTCAGACTCAAAATCACCGAGTTCTTCCAAGAATGACTCAGTGAGTTCTGGCATCTCGCGTTTGAGAACTTCAACAACACTAAAGGTTGCCTGGACTTCCTTTCCGCGAAGCGACTCGTCGGCCAGACCGTCAGCTAGTTTGACGATGACCTCTCTTGATTCACCCTCTTTCACTCCCGCCATCACCGAACCGAAATCGGACGCAACCGCATCGGTGAAACTAAGTCTGTCTTGAAGTGTGACTCGTTCCTCTTCCATCTCGGAGACTGACTTGCCATCGAGAGAGAACTTACCACTGATTAAAAGCTCGTCACCGATCTCCGCAGGTGCATCGGTCGCCTGGAGGGTGGCGTACTTCGCCAGCACTCGGTCAATCGCTGTTTGAACTTCACCGTCACCAATCTCTTCGACTGGCTTGGTGATATCGAGACCCTTCCAAGTCGGCGTGTCGAATTCCGGGCGCACTTCAATCTGGAATTGATACTTGAAATCACCCGAATCGGGGATCTCAATCGAGTTGTAATCAAAGTCGGGTTCACCAATCGCAGAGAACTGCTCAGTGTCGGTGACCTGAGACAGGCTGTCCATCAACAGGGAGCCTTTGACCTGCTCAGTGACTCGATCTTTGAATTGCTTCTCGACAAGCTTCCGCGGAGCACGACCGCTACGGAAACCTGGAACCTGTGCTTCAGGAACCAGCTCGTCGTACGCATCTTTGAGGTAGCGTTGCACTTCTGCTTCGGGAATCGTGACCACCACTTCACGCAAGCAGGCTTGCGGACTTTCAACCTTAACTTCAAGTTGAATGGGTGCTTTTTCTTGGGCTTCGGCCACTTCGTTCTCGGTAGAGGTGGACATCCTTCGACAGACCTCGAATCTTTTTCGGGTTCAGGTATTTCGGGTAACTCAGATTCGTTTTCGGAAAACCAACGCTAGCAGTCCAACACAAATACCAAAGGACTGCATTATCGGATCGATCACACTCAAGACTGAACGCACACCACGAAGTGCGGGTCTTTGAGATCGTTTTGGAAGGCAAAACTGCCACCACGGCTCCCCGCTCAGGGGAATCACGCCGCTGATCTCAACTGGAAATCTGGGTTAAATAAAAATCAAGCGGGGTAGTCTATCGTCCAAGGCTTCAATCGAGCAAGCGGTAAACCGTAAAACCCGCCAAACCGATGCTCGTCGTGGGTTCGAATGGATTCTCGGGCAGAATGCCCGAGAATCAGGTCTTGCCGTAAAACAGGCCGAGCCTATAATCTCCCATTCACTCAACCAACTCATGCGGCTGTAGCTCAGTTGGCAGAGCATCACGTTGCCAACGTGATTGTCGTGGGTTCGAATCCCATCAGCCGCTCTTTCTCTCTAGCCTACCTCTGGGCACCCCTCCGCCGAGGTAAGGATCTTCTCCGCTCAAGTACTCCTAAGAGTCCTTAGAACGTTCAGGAAAACGATTCTCGACCCCCGACTTTTGAAATGTTGACCGAGAAACCTGCGGGTGTTGAATTGTTCTTGTCTCCACATGCTCTCTAAAGGTAAACCCAACCGGAGAAACTTGGGTATAACCTCGAAATCGGATTCGATCCGCCCTACTCTACCTAGAACGACATTAAAAGCGGATTCAAAGTGCCCCACGCAGAGCTTGGCCCTATCGCAGTTCACCTCCCAGAGCGGGTAGAAACGAACGAAATGCTTGCCGAGCAATACCCTCGTTGGGACTTAGAGCTCATTGCGGAGAAAACCGGCATACGCCAACGCCACATTGCTGCGGAAAACGAAACAGCATCTGACTTAGCTGTCACGGCCGCGGAAAAGCTTTTTGCACAGCATGACATCAAGCGAGAAGAGATCGATTTTGTTTTGCTTTGCACACAAACACCTGATTATCCTCTACCGACCACAAGTTGCTTAATCCAAGACCGCCTAGGCCTTAGTACTCGTTGCGGTGCCCTGGACTTCAATCTTGGATGCAGCGGTTATGTGTACGGCTTGGCGATGGCGGATGGCCTGATCCAAAGTGGTGCAGCAAAGAAAATCCTCTTGCTGACGGCTGAAACTTACAGCAAATATATCGATGCGGAAGATCGTAGCCTCCGAACCATTTTTGGCGATGGAGCAACGGCCACCCTCCTGACCGCCTCCCCACAGAAATCACTTTGGGGATTCCAATTTGGTAGTGATGGAAGCGGGGGTGATATGCTGCTTGTTTCAGATGGAGGCGGAAGACTGGAGCAAGATGCCATCAAGCCACGCCATCGCAAACGTTGGAAAAGTCGGCTGTACATGGACGGACCGAGCCTTATCAACTTTACCGTCGAGGCGATTCCTCATCTAGTTGATGAGATCCTCACGCAGAACGGGCTTCAGGACTCTGACATTGATCACTACCTGTTCCACCAGGCGACCTGGAAGATGCTGGATCAACTTCGTTCGCGGATGAATGTACACGAAGATCGTTTACCCATCGAACTTGCCGACATTGGTAACACCGTCTCCTGCACCATACCGATTCTGATCGATAGAATGCGTGCGAAGGATCGCTTCAAACCAGATTCAAACAACATGCTGGTCGGTTTCGGCGTTGGTCTCTCTTGGGCTGGTTGCCTCTGGAAGGATCAATACGGAAGGTAGATGCTAAAAGATCGAACCTGCATCAAATCAGAATGGGGTATCGAATCTGTCACCAAAAGTGTCGCTGAGGACCAGAGCTTACCGACCGTGCTGCTTGGGATCATGACATGAATCACAACCTGACTGGCCGCCTCCTTATCGCATCTCCGTATCTATCTGATGGACATTTCATGCGATCAGTGGTGTTCATCGTTCGCCACGAGCTTGATGGAGCATTTGGATTGTCCATCAACCGTCCCATTGAAAAACGGTTCCGGGACCTCCTTCATGAAACTGTCGACTCGGCGAAAATTCGAGACGACGATCAAATCTTTGTCGGCGGTCCTGTACCTGGTCCGATTATGGCGTTGCATAATCTCGCGGGAATTGGAGATCCATGTAACTGCCCTTCAGATCACCAAGACAGCGAGGATGAGCTCAAGCCGGGTGAAACAATCACTCAGGGCGTTAAACACACCGTTCATGACTGCCCGGCGGATCCGTGGGGGTCCATGTCCATCGATTTGGGGAGCCCACAGGCTTGGATCACCGGTGATGAAGATCATTTGCGGCTGTTGCTCTCGCGAACCGACGCCCATGTCAGATACTTCAAAGACTACAGCGGCTGGGGGCCAGGGCAACTCGATGAAGAACTCAAAGTCGGCGGCTGGTTAATTGGCGATGCCACGGAAGAAATTCTTTTTGGATCACCCCACGATGCTTGGGAAATCGCCGTCAAACAATGTGGCCATAAAATACTCAATGACATCACTCCGAACGCCGATAGCATTGACCCAAACTTAAATTAACGCAGGAGCCTGCGATGTTAATTTATTGAAACTGTTCAGGATGAAGCACCTTTAGCGAGAGAGCTATGCGACGCTATGTAATCGGTGACATTCATGGGTGCGCGAAAGCGTTGCGTTCACTGATCGAATCCATCAGTCCCGAAAGTGATGATGAGCTGGTGTTCCTAGGGGACTACATCGACCGTGGCCCGAACAGTCGCGATGTTGTTCAACAGATCACTGAACTTCGAGAGCATTGTTTGGTGGTACCTCTTCGTGGCAATCACGAGCTCATGCTTCTCGGTGTTCTTGGTGGTCTTGACGACCAGGTGTGGCTAGAAAACGGTGGCATTTCGACCGTTAGCAGTTACGGTGGCTCACTCTCTAAGATGCCGACCAGTCACGTGGATTTCTTTCAGTCGCTGCAATCGTATTATGAAACCAGCGACTCCATTTTCGTGCATGCGGGGTACCATCCCGAACAGGCAATTCACGAACAGGATCAGGCGATCACCTACTGGAATCACCTGCCAGAAATCCTACCTGCACCACACAAGAGTGGGAAACGAGTCTTTGTCGGCCACACACCTCAAGCCAACGGCAATGTCTTAGACGGTGGACACATTGTTTGCGTCGACACCTACTGTTTCGGCGGTGGATACTTAACTGCCTACGAAACCTTCTCCTGCGAAGTCATTCAAGCTGATCGCCACGGGCATCTGCGCCGCGCGCCCCTTCAAAGAATCGCGGCAAATTTTCAGCAATGGATGAAGCGTTGGCGACGCAGCTAACGCGAAAACGCAAGCTCTTAGCTTTTGGTGTAATTCGGGAACATCAATGACGGATTTATCCTTCGAATACATTGCCACCTCGACCCGCAATTCGCACCTTGCTCCAGTTTGAAACTCATTCATTGGGTAATAATTTCTGCACTGAGTGATCCGAGTTGCCCACCAAAAGTATGAGCATCGATTTGCAACTGGTAACTGGTCTCCGCATCGGATAAGTCAAACTCAATCGTAAAACGACCCTCTTCATCCGTTTCCGCAAAAGGATTCCAGTACAAAGTTTCTTGATAATCAGGTATGTCAGGCTCAGCAGTCACTACTCGCTGGTGAGAATATTGTCGGATTGGAAACTGGAGTTCTCGGATCAACTTCTCCGCTGCCGCCTCAGCAGTCATCCCTCGAATCATACTGAGACTTTTCAAATCCTCGATGCCTAAACGATTTGACGTCGGCTCACCAACCGGAGCATTGTTAGATTCGGCATTCCGAACCTGCTCCAGTTGGCGAAGCAACCAGGCGACTTTACGCTCAGGCAACAAATCCTCCCAACGTTCGTCGACCTCTTTCCATTCCGCAGGCAAGTCAATCTGAGCTTGGTCTAACGAGACACCGGTGTCCATTGACATGGGGCTTGGGACTGTCGAACGTTTAGCTGAAGTCTGTGGAGGCATCCGGTTGAGCATCGCAGGTGCCATTTCAACGGGTCCCTCATTACCAAAGGTCGCTGCTTCTTCGTTATTCGGTATTACGTCATTCATCGATTGGTTGGCCATTTCAGCTTGTGAATCGGCTTCGATCATTGCATCAATCGATTCAACATTGGCTCCACATCCAGCAAGTCCCAATCCACTTAGGCCGAGAGCAATAAGGCAAATAAGTGGGGCACAGGTGTTCGGAACCCTTGAACGTTGACGATGCCAAAAAAAGACAAAACACCAAGAGCCCAGCATGAAAATCAAAACGTACCCGAGTTCAGCCCAGGCAGCCTTCAGCGATGAGTCCATCGCCCGACGATAAGACAGCCAATCAGCGACAAGCTCTTCTTGGTTACCCGCTACGGATTCATCAGCCGAATCCATACCATTGATGGCCAACAACTTAACGAGCAACGCTTGAAACTCATCACCATCCGCAGTCTCTTCCCAAGTCGCAAACCGACGCCATCCTTGAGTTCCCAACAGAAGATCCAGATGTTGCTCAGCTTCGGCGTTGGACGCCAGTAAGACGTCTGCATTCTCAAGATCCGCAGGATGCTTAATCTCGCTAAGAAGCAAAAACTTTGTCGTCATCGATGCAGGTGCCGTCGTACGAAGACTAAGCGATCCTTGATCGACAACCGAAACCCCGAGCATCGCTCGCTGCGGCTGATTCACATGATTCGTCACTTGCAGTTCGAGCTGCACTTTCTCACCGGGTGAACGAACGCCTGCTAGCGCAGCTTGGTCAACGCTGCGAACTTGTAAACGCTGAGAAGGACGGCGAAAAACAAGCCGTTCCGCAACGGGATGCCAACTTCCATCCTGCGGCTCGAGAAGTGTAACCCGAACAACACCACCTACAGTTTGATCAAGCGAGATATCGACCTCGGTCTCTCCTCCGATCAATTCAATCTCCCGTCTCGCAACGACGTTTCCGCGACAGGCGACATGAACCAAGGTGGTCTTTGGCATTTCGCTACGAATGATCATTTTTAGGGACTCACCTTCTGAGATGACACCACCAAGTAAGTCAATCACTGGCAATCCTTCTTTAATCTCGGGCAACTTAAATGACTGCTTTGCCGATGACTCGGAGCCAACAACTTCAACCCGGTATTGTTCATGGGGCGCAGGTATGAAACGAAAACGCCCCAAACCCCCATACATCGTCTCGACCTTGACCAGACGTTCTCCTGCCCGATTGACCAACCAGCCTCGCAGCGGAGCCGCCTGACGATTGGCATCTGTCACCGCGAAATAAACTTGGTTCAAGACACCCGCCGACAGGTCACCTCCTTCAGGGTAAAAATCGATATGAAGGGCACCATTCTGCATTGGAATCGGAAACGTTCGAACCTCTGCGTCAACTCCAACACCAACGATTACTCTCAGTTGGAGAACGTCTGAGAACTGCTCGGGTAAGTCGAATTTAAGTTCCACTTCACCCTCATCAGACACCTCGAATTGTTCGGTGACTTGCTCGTCGTCGCCGAGCAAAACGCTCGCCGTGATCACCGTGGGGACTGACCGAATCTGTTGACTAACGGGTGCTATTTGGAGTGTCGCATCCAAGCGGTCACCCGAACGGTAACTCTCACGAGTCCAACGAACCTTTTGGTCGTAAAGCGGAACGCGGTAAGAGCGAATCTGAAACCTCACATTTTCATCTGGGAACATTTGATCGAGACTATGGACACGCAGTTCATAGTCGCCGGGCATCACATCCGCTGGCAAGCTGAAGACACCCTGGCCCACACCGCTTTGAGTCACACCCACCTGTGGCGTGAACTGCTGCTCTTCAATCTCTGTAGTTTTCCCCGCAATGACCTGGCGCAGCGTGAATTCAATTGGAAATCCGGATACAGGCTGCAATGAACGACGGTTCAGCGTCAGCGAACGAAAGAAAACATCTTCTCCCGGCCGATACACGGGTCGATCCAGCGTCAAATGGGTGACTGCTCGTGTCCGTGGAATATTCAATGACAAAGAGGATGCTTCCACATTTCCTGTGGAAGCCTTTGCGACGACATCCAAAACAGCGTCTTGAGGAATCACCAAACGCTCAGGCAAGACAATCCTCGCTAGGCCTTCTCGGTCAGATTTTGTCGACCCAGAAAATAAAACGCCCGCGGGCGATAACAAGCGAAATGAAATATTAGCAGGCACTACTGGCGCCGCGTTACCTACGGTGGTGCGATTAACGAGGGATGTGAGCACTTGGTAGTGGAGTTGACCTTTCAAACCATGATCGCCCAGTGATTTGATTTCCAACGCCGTTTTAGCGACGGGCGAAGGTGGTAACCTAAGCAAGTAGCCACGGCCAACGACCAAGCAGCCAATCATTGCCGCAATCATGGCCCATCCAGTTGCCCACGCCGCAGAACGAACTCTCGATCCAGAACCCTTAACGAGAGGGGTAACCTTCAATTGAACATCGTCCACACTCGGCACTGCGTCAGTCTGCACAGAGTCATCTCCGGCTTGCTCCAAAACACTTACGTGGCGTGCTAGCTCCATGAAGTCCGTTTTCTCGATCTCCGTTGGCACCGACCGAGTCGCTTGCTGAATCTTTCCCGCGAAGCCCTGAGCTTCCAACCACAGTTCAGCAACCTCCACACTGCTAGCGATTCTGTCGCGTAACTCCTGTGCCTCACGCTCATCAAGCAGACCATAATGCAGCTCGATCAATTGCTGCTTGAGTGCTTCTATTTCTTGATGATTCATGGGTTTGCTCCCAATGATTCCCGTAACTGCTTGAGCGCAGAACGCATTCTCGTTTTCACGGTTCCGATGGGAATCGCAACCGCATCTGCAATCGCTTCGTAAGTCATTTCACCGTTTTGACGCAACAAAAAAACCTCTTGCTCCTCGGGACGCAGTCGCATCACTGCCGACCGCAACTGCCTGATCTGTTCATCCTGCATTAGTTCTTGCTCCGGCGCTTTCGAACTAGCAACCAAGGGAACTTCGTCGGGGAGCGTTTGCCGTTTTCGATTCCAGGCTGACTTTCGGTGGTCACGGGCCGTGTTCACAGCAATCCTGAAAACCCAACCCCTCAGGTTTGTGATTTCCTTGATGGATGATCGGTTTCTCCAACACTTTAAAAATGCCTCTTGCAGCACATCGCGAGCCTCTTCGGCATTTCCAACGATGTAATAAAGCGTCCCCATCAACTCCCGATGCGCATGCTCAAATTCAGCTGCAAGCTTTTTACCCGCAGCTTCATCTTCCACAGATTCGATGGAATCAACTTGACTATTCATGCCCTACCATTTTGACGATTCAAATCCGTCAAACGTTTTCCAATCATCAAAAAAACCTCGAAGTGAGGGCCGTCGAAACGGTTCACTCCGAGGTTTTTCATAGTCACTTGTTATCCGAATCTAGAGACTGGACTGTAAATCGTCATCTCCCAGTAGACTCGACAATGCTTCGTCTGACGCATCAGCCGCATCACCCTGATTGACGTTGGTGTCAAAGAACCAGTCAGCCCCAGCGGCGGTCGATGATGATTCAACTTCAAGAGATCCAGAGAAGATTTCATCTACCGATTCTTCAGCGGAATTCTCGACTGCATCAAAGTTCGTAACCGGAAGCCCAGAAACCGTTCCTGCCGCATAGCTCGTGGTGGTACCGAAAGGCACTACCATCTCACCACCCGCGTTATTGATGGTGGCCAGTTCGTTGATCACGACCAATGCATCACTAGCAGAGATGCTACCGTTGCCGTTGACGTCAAGGTAATCCGGAGGAGCTGAACCAATTTCGCTCACAGGAACAGAAGTGGCAGTCCCGGATGTCAAACGTCGATTCAGGAAGTTGATCACCCGAAGGGCGTCGATTGCAGAGACGCGACCATCAGCATTCACATCAGCCTCCAAGATTGGATTCTGATAGGTCGACGAGGTGAGATTGATCGTGACGGTGACAAAGTCACTGTAGCGTGATCCGTCAGTTACTCGGTAACTGAAGACATCCGTTTCACCAACCTGACCTATCGTGTTCGTATAGACGAAGATTCCATTTGGATTGACGGCCAAGGTACCCTTTGTCGGATAAACAATTGATGCCACATCCACACTGATCGCATCGCCATCTGGATCGAAGTCGTTAGCGATCAGGCCGAACTGGGTGTCCTGAATCTGCAGCACAGAGCCCAGTGCTACCGAGTAGATATCGTCGACCGCGATTGGATCATCTTCTACTGGTGTCACGTTCAATGTAAAGCTATCAGTGACCGACGCGGTGCCATCAGAGGCAGCAATAGCAATCACGGTTGACCCGTTCCCGTTCGGCTTGAGCACAATTTGCATCACACCGGCTGGGAAGCTGATCGATTGAACAAACGGATGCTCAGCGATCTGCTCAACCGTTGGGTTCACAAGAGCACCCAATTGGGCAACCGAATACTGAAGAGTATCGCCATCAGGATCACTGAAGACGCTTGACATCGCGACCGCTACCGCTGGAGTGTCCTCTGCCACCGTGATGGTGCCGATTGGGTTATCCAACTGCGGTCCATCTGGCGTATCGGCAACCGACACCTGAATCGTTTGCGAAGTGCTATTTTCAGGTAAGGACGAATCGGAAGCGGTGATCGCTAGATCGATTGGAGTAGCCGATCCAGCGTAGGATGGCAAAGTGATCTGCAGGGTGTTGTTTCCAGCACCTACAATGGTTGCAACAACCGAAGCAGGATCACTCGAGGATACCGCATACGTCATCGACTCGTTGTCTGGTTCTGTGAACCACGTGTTCAAGTCGTAGGTGAACGTCTGCGGAATCGCCTTGCTTTCGACAAAACTCAGGTCATCGGTGGCAGGAACGTATCCGAGAACACCATCCTTACCGATGAACGCTGGAGGATCATTCACTGCTTCAACGGTAATGTTCACGGTACCATCAGCGAACGAGCTTGGATTCCCGACTTCGGCAATGCGGTAAGTGAATGAATCGGCACCGCTAAACTGGTTAGCCGGTGTGTAGATCAGATCATCGTTCACCCGAACGATGGTTCCACCTTGAACCGACATTGCATCAAACGAGATAAACTCGATCGACTGGCCCGTTTCGTTAGCAGGGCCCGCAGAGTCGTTACTCAGCAAGTCAAGAATTGCAATCGTCGCTGGCACATTTTCCTGAGTGGTCACGCTATCGTCACCCGGACGCGGTGGATCATTTTCAGGAGTCAGAGTGATCTGAACTGTACCGATGTTAGCCGAGACGAGAGCCGTCTGCCCAGCTGCTGGAACATCTGAAACCTCATACGAGAACTCATCTGTACCAAAGTGATCAGCAGGTGGCGTGTAAGTCACGCTCTTACCATCTGCCGCAATAGCGAGCGTTCCGCCCTGCTGCGTGGTCAATGGGTTTGCACCGAAGAAAGCCGAGAAGAAGACCAAGTCTTGATCTGATTCGTTGGCCGGTCCTGGCTGGTAAAACGGATCAATCAGGTCAGCAGCAGTAAACGTTGTCACTGCATCCTCGACGATCGTCTTGGTGACTACTGGGGCCGCAGGTGTAGCAACAGGAGCATCATTGTCCGGATCAACAGTGACTGTAATCGTCAATGCCGTTGGGCTGACCAGTTGAGTCTCTGGAGATCCAGGGTGAATGTCCGTCACTCTCGCTGTGAAGCTGAACGTTCCGAAGTAATCCGTAGCTGGTGCGTAACTGAAGGTTCCATTGGCGTTGATGGTGACCACACCTGCGGTGACTCCCGCAGCATCCGTCACGGTCTGAGGACCAACGTCACCAGCAAAGATCTCAACTAGGTCACCATCTGGATCGGTGATCCCGCTTAGTAATCCGGGTAATCCGGACGCAGCATCAACGTTCAGCGTGGTGTCTTCCGTTGCGGTGTAATTCAGCGAGCTTTGGGCGTCGGAAATCTGTGGCGGCGAACCAGGCAAAATCTGAATGGCGTAATCTTCGACCTCTCCACTCAGAGCCAAGCCTTCGGCTGACAGACCACCTTCTTTCGATACACGGAAGCGAGCATAGGTCGTGACCGCGGTCGGCGGAATCGGTGCCGTCTCCGGAACCACGATTCCGTAGGTTCGTGTGCTGACTCCGCCAGTATCGGAGAACACATTCGACACGACTCCCTGAAGTTCTTCAGGCAATAGTTCGTTTCGGAGTGCATCAAACGAAGCGGTGTTAGGCTGCGGTATGATTTGTTCGCCTGGGTCATCCCAGTCGCCGTCGGCGTTGAAGTCGATCCAAGCTTCGAGGATACCACCGCCTGTCACACTGACCTCGATCGGCGTAGCAACACCACGGTTTAGAACCCCGTAAGGATTCTCTTCGCTGACAAAGATCACTCCGTCCTCATCATCAGCACCGACCGTCACGATAGCTTCGGTCGCAGAAATGGTTTCGATTGAAACATTTGCAGGCTGCAATGGGCTTTCGATGATCGCCAAGCGAATGGCATCTGCGATCGAAGTTGCCGAAGTCGGATCAGACGGACGAATGGCGAAGTTATCTTCATCAAACGCACCTTGCGAACTTGTCGCGATGTCGAACTCCAATGTTGACTGAGCGGTACCAAGATCAATGGTGATGGTATCACCATCTCTTGTTAGCGGATCAACCAAGCTGGTATCGATCGCAATCACCGCACGACCATCAGCGAAGGTCGTATTGAAGAGAGTACCCTCACTCGAAATACCGATCGTAACATCGTCACGCAGTGCAGAAATACCAGGCAGGCCGTCCACATCCGCATCGACTTTGGTACCCAATCTCAAGCGACCACCGATCACATGGCGAGGTCCGTTGTTTGCGGACGTGGTTGGGTAACGCCCAGCCACACCGTAAAGCGGATCAGGTGCATCACCATAATCGAATAATGCGGTAGGCATCAGGATCGTGAACTGAGTGGTCAGATCGGATCGATTTGCCTTGAGTAGGTTACCAGCCTCGTCTTTGACGCCCGGCAGGAAGAAGTTCTTAACGTAGCCACCGAGGTCGGCAACTCCCGCGAAGAATTCGGCGTCGGAGACAAAGAACGTGCTTCCACCACGGTCGACCGCTGTGATTGGCGTGACCGCAGGTTCACCATCGACATTCACCGAATTGATCGCGTTGATCATCGCGAACTTCATTTCGGTTGAACCGAACGATGGTGAGTACTGAATTGGTGTCGCCCCACCAGGAACTCCGGTGAGCTCCAGTGTCGGTGCAGCCGCGATATTGACAATCGTCCCAGGGA
>JAKMEW010000352.1 GCA_022425745.1 Rubripirellula sp. | reverse complement strand
GTCCTCGGATATTGATTCCAGCGTTGTTGACCAGAATATCCAGGCGACCAAACTCATTTACTGCGTCGGAAACAATCGTCTCGATGCGATCCTGATCGGTCACATCACCTTCCCGACACATGACTTCAACACCAAAGTCCGACCGCAACTCAGATGCCGTCGCCTGAAGTTCACCCTCGTGTCGACTCACAAGCACAAGATTTGCACCCGCGGAGGCGAGGCCAGACGCGATCGCAGCCCCCAATCCCTTTGAGCCCCCGGTAATCATTGCGACACGACCGCTCAGATCAAACTGTTTGATTCCGGGTAACATAAAATGTCCTTATTGATCGAAGGTGTGAGAGAAACTCGTTAAGTAACGAATGCATCGCAACCAACACCAATCCGCTAGTGCCCGGGTCCAATCGGTGGTGATTTTGGGCCGTCAGTGTTCGTTGGATTCGCACCAAGAGTCAACTTTTTATCCTGTTCACCGCTAGACGGAGCCGGAGATGCAGCGACTGCCTTGCCCTGGCTAGCGGCAGTGTGCCGAACCGTACGAGTAGGGCGTCTCTTGATTGGAGCCAACGCGACTTGGGACTGATAAGCGATCTCAGCAATCATACTATCCACCCGATTACGGCAGACGGCATAGATCGCCAAAGAGGGAATGGCCACAATCAATCCACCGACCGTGGTGACGAGCGCTTGATAGATGCCCTCGGCTAAATCACCAGCACCGGCAGCACCCCTCGTTGTCGCCACTTGTTGAAAAGCGAAAATCATGCCCGTCACCGTTCCCAGCAACCCGACCATCGGCGCAATGTTTCCAATCACCGATAGGTACTCAACTTTTCGCATCAACCGACTCGACTGCTGGAATAGCGAATCCTCGACTGCTTTCTCGACTTGATTCCACCCGAACTCAATTTCTGAAAGCCCAGAGAGCAATACGACGCTCAAGACGCTCGGAGTTCGACGGCAAGCGGTATCTGCTTCCGCCACTCGCCCGGTCAATAACGCCTGTCTGACCGTCTCACTGACGCCATCGGGAATCAATTCGCCCCGCCGCAGCGTCATCACCTGGTCAAACAGCAGGTAGGCGGCTCCGACACTGAGTGCCACGAGAACCAGCAGGATGAAAATGCCAGGTATACCACCACTTAGAATAATGTCCGTCAAACTACCACCTTCGGAGCCACTCGCCCCGCCGTCTGTATTGACCGAATCTGCCTGAGCAAGAACGAGGGAATCCCTCCACGATGTGACGGTTCCTGGCGTCACCAAATTATCGGTCAAGATTCTCAATAATGACTGCATCGATTCATCTTCCCCCTAAACACCGATCGATCTTGGCAGCAGAACTCGTTAAGTGGCGTTCGCCAACTCGTTCTAAGCTACCTTCAGGCCTACTATCTTACGATGATTGCCTCGAGCCGCCCACGGCAGCGGAGGGATGCAGTGTTTCACTGGACGCCGACCCAATCGTTAGCAGAAACTCAGCGTCGGAAAGCAGTGGATCATCCCAACGAAGCCTAAGCACGCCTGATCTCTGCAACGACTCGATGGCTTCATGATGCCTCGAGCGGATCGATTCTTCAACCTGCTTGACGCGTCGATGACCCTGTATGGATGAAAGCACAAACATCGCGTAGATCGCAGTGGGAAGCAATGACAGCAGCACGCTCGTCATCAGCATCGTCGCGTTTGGCGACGGAAACTGATCCAGCTTACTCTCGACAGCACCCCATTGGGGCACACCCAACCCGCGGAAAACATTCAAACTGGCACCAACATACTCGGTATAGATCGCAATGATCGGTGCAGCCATGAGCCCCCAAAAAATCACGGTTCCAACAAACCCCAAAAACGCGCCGCTCCATCGCGACGGACTACCTTCCTGAATCGCCTCTTCAAAAATCCGTTGAGACTCCTCCTGCAAAGTCCCCAAACCACTTAGCTTCGCAACCGTCTCACTTTGACTATCTCGAGATGCTTCGTCGCGAGAATGTTCCTCAGAGCGTAGTTCAAAAAGTTCACGTCGAAATTGACCCGCCAACGGCTCGAGTCGTTCGAGCACAGCTAACTCACCTCGCCGCTCAATCCCGCGTCTGACCTCCTCAACCGCGTTTTGATCAATCTTGCGATCTTTCGCCGACGTCCACATGGCGCCGATCAATGACGGAAGCGAACCGGAGAGCGAAATGAGAATTCGATCCCACGCGCCGTGGGTCCAGTTCATCACCGCAACAATTGAACGGTAAGGAAACCAAAATGCGGCGGTGTCCGTCAAAAGTGTCAGTCGAAGTCGAGAACGTATCGCGGCGTGCAAAGGCCCACCTCGCCCCACGAGCGATTCAGCAATCTCCATCGGCACTCGATGCGACTCCTCCCTCAGACGCCCAACCGCTGAGGTTAGGCCGGGGAGCTGGTCACATAAAATCTGGTGAAGAGAGCGTCGGAAACGTAGATCGAGCGTATTCAACCTTGCTGTCCTTCGTCTCTCATCCTCCCACTTGCCACCCAAGGTTTGGCGAATTTGCGACGCAACCTCGTCAGCCGCACGTGTGCCAACCGTATCCTCAGCGCGACCACCAATCTCAAAATCGTCGACCAACACCGCGTCGGTTACCGTGCTCGAAGGCGCTATCTCCCTCAATCTTGTTACCAACGCTTGAGCATCTCCTAGAAGACTCTCGTCGGTCTCTCGGATCGCATTGATGACCGGAATCACCAGTGTTCCCTCGCTGAGTTGCGTCAGGTAAGTGACCACTTCGCTACGAATCTGATCCGCACGAATCACCAAAACGACGACCGATGACAAACCCAACGCTCGGTGTGAAAGTTCACGATGACTGACTCGAGTGTCGTTAAAACTGGTGCTATCGAGTAAAAGGTATGGGAGCCCTATTGATTCCATCTCAACAGTGGAACAGTGCCGATAATTTTCGTTCATCGGGTCGAGGAACGCGGGCGGGTTGGGTCCGTACCAAGTAAGTGGAGCCGCCTTTAACCCGTCATCACGCTCCGCGGTCTGCTCCCTCGCACCATCCGTTTCAGACCCAAACGCCAACCATTTTGCTAGCGTTGATTTCCCTTGGGCGGTAGGGCCGGCAACCGTGATCACCGGCAGGCCATTGCCGCGATCCTCAAGCAGAAGTTTGCGGGCCGCCTCGTGGCGGTCGCACAGGCTTGCAATCTCTCGGCCAATCGGCGAATCCCCGAGAACATTGGCAGCAGATTGACGCACTCGCACCGAAAATCCGGTAACGCTGGTCGGGCGTTCGTCGTTGGGGGAGGTAAGCATAAAGAAAACCGAGGTATCAGAAAGGTTAACGTCTTGAACGATCGATTTTAGCGACGTGTTCTTTCAGTTGCTCACGGAAAGTATCACGGATCGCATAGAAAGGGAGCGTCCCTTGGATCGGTTCGCGTTGGACGATCTTCGGTTCGATCAACGGTTCGTCTAAACCAGACACCCTCACCGGCTTTCGCGCCGCCGGGCGCTTCAGTCCAAACGTATCACAAAGCACCGCATGAAAGTCGGAAAGCTGCTGCCGAGCCGCCTGTTGACCAACATTTCGGGTACTCTGTTTGCCAGCCCAAAGAGCCGAAAGAGTTGTGAGCCCGGCTGCCGCTAGCAGCTCCGAAATCGATGCAGACGCAATCAGGTGAGTCGCACCGAAATCGATTGGAATCATCATCACGCCGCCAAAAGTTGCGAGCAAGGCAGCCAATGGGGTCAACCCGGCTGTCAACTTTTGATGTGTTGGTATCTCTTTCCACATCTGTCTGACCGCCTCATCAAGCCGGCTCGGATCCAAGGAAGTAAAATCATCACGCTCAAAACGGAGGATCGCCGCCTCACAGGCCTCCAATAGACTATCCACTTCCTTGACGTGTTGGCCCGAATGATTACTCGAATGAAACCAATACTGAAGATGGACCGAAGCGCCGTGTCGGTCGAGTGACTGGGCGAGCTTTTCAGCAGTCAGGAGGCCGCCGAATTCGCCCCGCCGAAATTTATCCTTCACCTCTCCCGCCGCTCGTCGCGCCAACGCAGAAGGAGTCAATTGTTTCAAAAGATCACCAGCGCCTCCAAAAACCCTTCTTACCGTCGCATTCAGTCGGACACCCCAACGTGCGTACCAAGGTGCGGTTGCCGCAAAAGATTCCGACAACTGTCGAATGATTCGCTCACTTTGATGAAGCCGTAACTCCTGAACCTCTCCACCTAGTCCTCGCTGCGCGAAAAAGTCGATCGCCGCCTCCAACAAACACTCCTGCGCTCGTGAGCTTCGTTTCTGCGACTGATGAGCATCACGATCAAGCTCATAAAAAGCATCATTCCAGAGTAGCGTTTGCAAGCCAACCTGCAGAGCATCGCGAAACTTTTCAAATAGCTGACCACGATCAAGCCGTGAAGGCAGCGTTGCGAGCAATCGTTCCTCTGGAATCACTGCGGGTGGATTTTCGTCAGGACTTGCCGAAAGTGAGTAGAACAGCGGCAACGGATCATCGCCAACCGAGTTCAACTCGGCATCACGCTCAACTTTGGGAATAAACGGTGCGCTAGATGGCACATCAAAATCGTATGCAGCATAAACCGCTTCGATTCCGTGCGATTTAGCGAGTTGAGCAAACGTTTCTAAAACCTGATCAGGAGATTGTTGCGCACGAACCTTATTCACCGCTAACATCCTAGGAACCCCAGGCATCAGGTCCGAAGCGATTCGCAGCAAATCACCCAACGTTCCATCCCGGGTGGAATCAGCCGAGGTCACCACGAGAAACGCCGAGCAGAGCGTTGCCGCACGTCCTAGTACTTCCCTTCGGAGCTGCGGTGATCCCAAACCAAATGCCTCATCCGACACGATATCGGGACAGTCCAATAGCCCGATACCGAGTTCGTTAAGCTTCGGATCCGTTGCGACCAGTGGAACCGCGAGCGTGTTCGAATCCCCACCGTGATTGTTGTACTGTAGGTGCGCATCGGCAGCACTTTCGGCAAGCGGCTCCGGCGGGGCGCCAACGGCATCCCCGATGCGTTCCATTAGTAGATCCCATAGTTCAGAATCTTCCCTCCACTGACTCGGAAGCCAAATCACGAAGCGATGCGTCCCGTGAGCGTTGCTTGTCCCACGTAACGAACGGGCTCGCCCTCTTTCACTTAGAAAGGATGCAACCAAACTGGTTTTCCCACTGTTCAGCATCCCTGCAACGGCGACCGTGGGCCAATCAATCAAACGCGAGACACTGTTGAATTGCCTACCTGCCGCGAGCAATCGCTCGTGGAGTTCGCGATCAAGCCTCGCCAACGCCCCCAGAAAACTTTCCCTTTGCTCGTGAGGGTATTGCATCTCGACCGCGGCACGCTGATCGTCATCCTCCAAGAGGGTCAACAGGTTCCCCCAGTGGATGGATTCAGGATCTTTACCGCGGAATCGGAACATGGTTTGTAAGTTAAAAAGATTTTGAAGCGAAACGAATTATGGGTGCCGAGTGCAATAAACCAGCACAGCAAACCAGGCACAACAAACCC
>JAKMEW010000348.1 GCA_022425745.1 Rubripirellula sp. | reverse complement strand
GTTCACATCAGATAACCCGGACCTGAAAAACATCATTAGCCAACTGGATCATTGCGTAACCGAACAAAGCAAGACGCCGCGTTGAATCCACAACTCGCATCTTCAGCCGAGTCTAGAACTTTACCGCAAAACCAAATTCACAGAAGCCTTTTTTAATTCATCATGTCCCAACCACACGTGCCTTTAGCGCAGAGAATGCCGAGCGGTTTTTCGCTTGTGGATGCATTCATTCAACTCTGCGATTCCCCGGGTTGCCTGTGGCTGGACTCATCAAGCCCAACTCGTCACCTCGACCCAGGATCCCCACCACTTGGTCGGTACTCTTTCCTAACCGCCAACCCGATTCAAACCATTCAAGCTGATCTCGAGGACGAAAACCCTTGGCCGAAACTTCACGAATTGTACGATTCATTACCAGATAACTTTGCGGCGGAGCTACCACCATTCCAAGGAGGAATCGCGGGGCTTTGGGGCTACGAATCTGCAGCTTGGCTGGAAAAGGTCAACTCACCATCCGCCGATCTCCTTTCGATTCCGGCACTCTCCGTTGGGCTCTATGACTGGACACTGGCAACCGACCATAGCGAACAAACAACCTGGTTGATCTGCCAAGGGGAATTTCATCCAGACTGGGATAGACGCTGCGAGCTTGCGAAGCAACGACTCGATCAGATCATGTCGATCCTCGCTCCCGTCATGCCAACAGAATCCAGCAAGCCGTCACACGAGAATCCTATCGATCGATTAGCCAATAGAATCCCCGCAAAGGGCAGCGGCGACCGATCACTGGAAGACTCAGAATTTGCAACCAAAGATCAAGGAAAAGTAGCTGCGAACGCTACGCTACACCAACATCCGACTCGTGCAGGCGACATTAGGAGCAACTTTGCTGATGGCGAGTTCACCAAGTCAGTCCAAGAGATCATTGACTTGATCTGCAAGGGAGAAACGTTCCAGGTTAATCTCGCTCAGCGTCTCACCGTCGAAGCAAATTGCTCCTCGCCAGAACTCTATCTTCGCTTGAGAGAAGTGAACGCTGCCCCCTTCAGTGTTTATTACCATCAGCAAGATTTTCAAATTGCCAGCAGCAGCCCCGAAGGCTTTCTGCAAGTACGTGGACGCGATGTCGAAACTCGGCCCATTAAAGGCACGGTGCCCCGCATTGGCGAACAAAGTGTGGATCGCGAACTTGCAGAACACCTGATTGCCAGCGAGAAAGATCGTGCCGAAAACATCATGATCGTTGACCTACTGAGAAACGATCTCTCAAAGGCGTGTGAAGACGATTCGGTCGTCGTAACCAAACTCTGCGGTCTAGAGATTTATGAGCATGTGCAGCACTTGGTTTCCGTTGTACAGGGAACTCTCAAGAAGGACACCGCCGCGTCACAACTACTTGAGGTGTGCTTCCCCGGGGGCAGCGTAACAGGAGCCCCAAAAATTGAAGCAATGAAAACCATTGCGAGACTGGAACCAAACCGCCGCGGCGCCTACTGTGGTTCGATTGGCTACTTGGGGCTTGGCTCACAAGCCGACTTCAACATTCTCATTCGCACCGTGACCGCTTCGGCTGGACATTGGCAATTTCCGGTTGGCGGAGGTATCACTGCAAGAAGCGAACCGGAGGCAGAAGAGGCTGAGACTTGGGCGAAAGCCGAAGGGATGATGCGTGCGGTTCGCAGAGCAGATCGCTGACCACTTACATCCCTTAGCTCGAGCATTCTAAGCTGCTTCAATCGGACCATCCAAAAACCCAACTTTAGCGATCATCTCCCTATCAAACTTTACACAACGCCGCGAACGGCATTCAGCGAAACTGCGTTCATGAGACAACGTTCAACGTCGCAAAATTGACTCCTTGTCATCAAAAGTCAAATTGCTACACTTTCGCCTCGCGGTTCTTCGCCAGCTTTCGCCAAAAGCGTAAACTGGGGTGGCGATTGCGAATGATTTTCTGCCCCTATAGCTCAGTTGGTAGAGCAACTGACTCTTAATCAGTGGGTCCTAGGTTCGAGTCCTAGTGGGGGCACTTGAGGGCAATAAGCCAAGATCGGCCAGGATGGACAGATCAAGACTTATTGCGTCTTTTACGGGTGAAACAGAATTCACCCTCTCTTTGCTGACTCTGCTAATTACCGTCTCAGGTTCAAGTTTCATCAAAGCCATCAAGCGGCAACTCGTCCCGCCCGGCGCTGATCATCCCCGTCTTGAAGTGCTTGCGGCAGACCGAAACATACTGGTCGTTACCACCAATTTTGATCTGAGCCCCCTCCTTGATCACTCTCCCACCTGAATCAATGCGCAAAACCATATTGGCTTTACTTCCGCAGTGACAAATGGTCTTTAGCTCAATCAGTTCATCAGCCCACGCAAGTAACTGCTCGCTGCCGGTGAAAAGATTACCTTGAAAATCCGTCCTTAGCCCGTAACACAAAACTGGCACACCAAGCGAATCCGAGACATCAGACAGCTGCCGAACCTGCTTTCTCTCCAAGAATTGTGCCTCATCCACAAAGACACAATCAACCGGCTCGCGTTCATGATGAACACTCACCCGGCTCAGCAGGTTGTCGGTTGCATGAAAGGTGGTTGCGGGCGAACGCAAACCAATACGCGACGAAACGATCTGGTCACCATCGCGATCATCGATTGCTGGAGCAAGAATCAAAGTCGTCATCCCACGCTCACGGTAGTTATAACTCGCCTGCAATAGCATGGTCGATTTCCCCGCATTCATCGTGGAATAATAAAAATACAACTTTGCCATCAGCAATTACCCCGCTATCTCACCGGCACGCTCTGACGCCACAGACCACTCTCATCCTTGAAAGCAACGAAAAACCACGCGTTTTCGATCTGGCCGGAAACTGAAACACCCGTGCTCGGTGATGGCTTAGAATACCACGAAAGCTTGCACTGCAGCATTCCACCTAACACTCCTACACTAGACGAACTGAATGAAATCATTCCACCTGACAAGCTCATTGATGTTACTGGCGTTACTCATTAACTCTGCTCAGGCGCAAGAATCTACCGAAAGAAATAATCCGGAGCGTCAGCAAGATCGTGTCGAGCAAGCGAGAGGAGAACGTGGCGGGGAAGCGCGTGAAGGTGAGCAACGTGATGCTCCAGAACGACGCTCACAAGAAGCCGAAACACGCCGCACCAATCGCAGCGTTGACTTTGAACCTCAAAATGATCGGGAAAGAGTATTATTTGAAATGATCAAACAGTTGAGAAACGAAGTCTCCATGCTGCGGCGACAACTTGAGCAGACGCGAATGCTCCGCGAAGGACAACGCGACTTACCTCGAGAAGCCAGTGATGCGAGACGCCCAGCCAAAGGGACTCGTGATCAAGTAGCAAGTCGAAATCCTGCGATGCAGAAGGCTCAGAATTCTGCGATGCAGAAGGCCCAGCGAATCTTTACCGCCTACGACAAGAATCAAGACGGAATGGTCTCATTCGAAGAATGGTTGGCGATGCGTGAGGGTGAAATAACCTCCGAACGCCGCGCAAGAGAACAAAGACACTTTTCTGAACCGGCGGGCGATGACCAAAAGATTTCCCCCGAAGAGTTCTTTCGCTGGATGGATCGCCGCTCTCGGGGTGCGACACGCGAGGACCCTGCGCGTGATGCCAACCGAGAGCGATAGTCACCTAACTGGCATCCATGAGTCGAGAGGCTTCCGAATCACCTCTGAAACCTCTCTCGTCGCAGATCACGACTTGGAGCGAATCGCTCGATCCAGCAGATTCTTTGTCATCTTCTGAACACGCTCATCGGGGCCATGCGGACGTGACCAATGCGACCATGGCAACATATGCCCAGGTGGACTCGACATCGCTTGAGCCCACCAAATGGTGGAAGCGTTGAACACAAAGTTATTCTTTGGGCCTGGATAGATGGTTGCGGTCCAGTGCTGTGGGTTCACGCCGCCCTGCAACGCAGTCCCCTCGGCAATGACCTCAAGTCCAGCGAGATCGCTTGGCGGATCACCGTGATACTCCCACCCAATCAAACCGGGAATCTTATCGCCTTGCTGCATTCCCGTACCCGCATAGATCCAGTGATCTGGTTTCGTGCAAACCCAGTCACCACCACCATTGACCGGATCAACATTTCTGGCACCAATCAAATAGCCCTCGTCAGGCCCTCGGTGCGGAAACGGTCCGTGTTCTCGATCTCTCTCCTCTGCGAGTCGGTAATTGCCCCCGTAAGGACCTCCGCGGAATAGGATTCGATTTGGCAATCCGTCATAACTCTCTCTGTAGGGACTAACCCAACACACCGAGTTGCCAGAAAAAAACAAAACATTCACGCCTGCATCTCGCATGGTGACAACGCTGTCAAACTGCCGCCTGTCCCAATACTCATCATGCCCGACACTCAAAAACGCCTTACACTTCAACCCACGATCCGGGCTCAAAAGGTCTGAGTTGCTGCAGTAAGTAATGTCATACCCCTGCTGCTCAAGCCAATAGGACATCGGAAATTCAAAGCACAACCACTCGCCGCTACCCATTGTCATCGGGTTATCAAAGATCTGCGAATACTTACCGTAAGGTCGATCAAAACTCACATCGGACCAAGGCCCCTGATTTCCATCAGGATGCGTGTAAACTGAATCTCGATCAGGCCATTGATTGTACGCCTGCCAAGTATTGTCGCTGCACTGCACCAAAATATCTGCCGGACGATTGTCTCTAACGATGAAGACAACATAACTCTGCCAGTAACCATAACCACTGGCGTCAGAGTCCGTCGTTAGTCGGCCGATGTAAACTCCGCTGAGCCAATCGTTCGGAATTTTGACTGACACGGAAGTCGACCATCGACACTCTCGCAATCTCTTGTCCCCATATTCAGGCGTAGGCTGCTTCTTCCCTTTGAGTGAGCCAAAAGTTTGCATCAATCTTGCACCCCGACCCTGATAGTATCCAGTGCGAAAAATCTCCAACCTGTAATCTTGAACGGGATCCGTAGAAACACAGATCTCCAGCGTATCCCCTGCTTCTACACTTTGCGATCTGCAATAGCCTTCAATGTATTGCGTTCGCATCCCAGAGGGCGAAGTAGGACGCACACGTGTAAGTTGCCAGTCGGTTGACCCCTCTTTTTCGTTCTCACGCTTCACCAACTCTGACCTGGTGGGTACCGACGCTGCTTCAGAAACGCCATCGATCGCCGCGTCACCAATCGCCGCGTCACAAGCAATCGCGAGCGATCGTTTCAATATTTCGCGGCGAGTATCCATCGCTTAGCTCCGTTGCTGACTATCTCTTGTGCTACATGATCTCGACTGAATCATTCGCATGTTTGGTCGGCCGCAGAATCATGGATGACCGACACATTCAATGAGTGTAGCAGCCCGAAGATCGGTGGAGGTACCACATGCTAAAAGAGTCCAACGAATGCGTGACTGCTAACAGACGTTCAAATCAACTCACACCAACAAAAAATCCCGATTGCAATGAAGCAACCGGGATTCCAATGGTTATTTTTGCTGGATCAATCCCCTCAGGGATTAGCGAGAAGAACTACGCTTCTGAGCAGCAAGCTTTCGCTTCTTCTTGGCAGCACTCTTTTGATGCACGGAGACGCTTCATCAGGCCACAACGCTTCTTACCTTCGCAGCATTCTCCAGCTGCTTCGCTGCAGCTGGCACACTCTTCAGCAGGAGCGGCAGTAGCAGCTTCTTCGCCTTCGGAGCAGCATGCTGTTTCTTCTGCACAGCACTCTTTCGCAGCTCGCATACGCTTCATCAATCCACATCGCTTCTTGCCCTCGCAGCACTCGCCTTCGGCTTCGGTGCAAGTTGCACACTCTTCTGCAGCAGCTTCTTCACCTTCCGAGCAACATGCAGCAGCTTCTTCCGCACAGCATGCTTTCGCAGCTCGCATACGCTTGATCAATCCAACTCTCTGCTTGCCTTCACAGCATTCGCCTTCGGCTTCGGTGCAAGTTGCACACTCTTCAGCAGCAGCTTCTTCGCAGCAGGCCTTTGCCTTTTTGCCCAGTCGACCAGCTTCGGCCGACGACAAAACCAAAGTGCCAAACATCATCACCGCAACAAAAGCGATTTTCATTCCACGCAGACTATTCATTTAGCTTCACTCAAAGAAGGGGGTTCGACATGGCCAATAAAACCTCTACGTGCATTATGCCTAACCGCTATTCACTTCGCCAAGTGCCCATTTAACCAAAGAGAAAAAATCCAAGAAACAGTGACGTTCTCTACAACCGGGATCTGATCACTCACCCCATAAACGTCACCCCAACGCGTCCGACAAATACAATAGCCCCCCGATATGAGGAGTATTCGTTGCGTTAAAGCATCACGCCGCTGCACCGTCGGTGCCACGGAAGGCTCTCAAAGTCGACAAACAACACAGGTTGGGAGCATTGCCAACGCCCCTCAGTGACGCACACCGGACGACTTGTCCCTTAACCACCAACTTTGCTATCAACCGATCTGTATTTTCCAGCTCGTGCTATTGAGCGTTCAATCGGCGAGGGTTATCCGAGCCTGATGGCCCCTCTGCGATAAACCAACCACCCCATCGGTATTGCCCAAGCTCCCTCGCAGGGATAACTTTTATAGTCAAGGGCAAAGGAATGTCCGCAGCGTGCAACCAGGAGGGTCGGGTGCTGGGAGTGATAAGGGGACAATCAATTCGTACCAAGCTATCGTGGGCTTTGGTACTTCTGATGCTTTGCGTGGCAGTTCTACTGGTCACGTTTATAGTTGGTCTACATCGCTATCGAGAGTTCACCGAAGCGATGAGACACGGTTCGGATGAGTTTCAGAAGGCACATCAACTCTACCGAACCGCTTTGGATCTTAAAGCGACGAAAGAACGTATCCACCGTTACAACCGCGGCGAGATGCTCTCTTCTTCACCCCTGAGTGATCCACTATTGGATCTTCTAGATCTGACCGACTTGGAAACGGATAATTACTGGTATTTGATGAGTTCATTTGACGATCAACTGACTCGCCAAACCGATGAAGTGGAGGAGCGTATCGCGGACGGGACGCCGATGATTTTTGCTGCGGATCATCGTGACCGTTTGATGTCGATTCGGTCTACCTTTGACGCGTTGGTTCAGAGTCGTCGAACCATTCCAAATGAACCCAATGATTTCCATGCCATGATGGAGCGTCGCCAGGACGTGTTGCTGGAAGTCACCCAGAATCATCTTGATGCAACTCGCGAATCGATCGATGCCTACAGCTCTCTCATTCGCAAGAGTAGCCGACACTCGCTCAACACCGCTTTGGTCTTTGCCATTTTCGCGATAGCCTTAACGATCGCCCTAGCCATTGGCTTTACGTTACTAGTGGTTAAACCATTCAAAATTTTGCTCGATGGTTCCAGGAGGGTGGCCAAT
>JAKMEW010000328.1 GCA_022425745.1 Rubripirellula sp. | reverse complement strand
GCTGCCAAGATGGTTAGCCTACTTAGCTTTCTCAACTCACACCAAGAAATCGGGCCTCACTTCTGGCAACAGCATTTCTACTCTCGCCTCACCTCGGGAACCGCAGATCCATCACTGCACCATGGCTGGCTCTGGGTACTCGGCAAAAACCTTCTTTGCGGACTCGGTACGGCAGCAATTGCATTTCATCGAGGTGTACGCCCAAAGCAATCAGCTAGTGACGTGAGTTCGACGGTAACCGCGACCGTTCTGTGGGCCACGCTCTATGTGCTTGCGGTACATTTTGTAATCGCACTCTTCGAATTCTAGATCACAAATCCTCCAAGATTACAATTCCTTTACCCGCTTGCCACTAAACTCTTTGTGGCGGAATGAATTCGTTGTATTAACACCCTGTAGTGACCGACGCAGCAAGCATTGCAGTGCCCATCCCTTCATCACACTTGTCTGCTAAAATTTCAGCGAATAAGCAAAAACACTCACTCAAGTCTCATCAAAACGAACCAACAAAAATGGACAAGAAGTCAAAAAAACGTCTCGATGTCATCAACAAAAAACTTCAAACCCTTCGCCCTCGATTAGCAGGTTCACGACAACAGGCGGACGACCCAGCTGAGCTGAAGCAACTGGAAGACGAAGTTCAAAAGCTGGAAGCTGAGGCGGCCGAGCTAAAAGCAAAAAAATAGCCAAAGGAAAACGAAATCTGGATTGATCGAAAACTGTGTTGATCGAACGCGACGTGCGATCTGCAGCTGGGCTTCGGCGAGATGCCGAACTGCAGTGAGAGTCTGAATGTCATTTTGCGAACCGCGGCGATACCACTCCCCAAGAATTTGCATCCTTTTAAACACCACCGGTACCGGATGCAGTCACCGCCCAATCCGGAAGTTCCGCTTCCAACTTCATCTCGCACTGGGAACCGGGATGGACAAAGCTCAGTGATTGAGCGTGCAAGCACATCAGTGGATCGTTAACTGAAACGGTTTGCTTAGCACAGGTCCGTTTACTTGTGAGGTACGTTGGGTCTCCGAGAATGGGAAAACCAACCTCCCAAAGGTGAATCCTTATTTGGTTGGTACGGCCAGTCTTGGGTGTTGCCCGAACCAAAGAAGTTTCATCAGAGAAAACGTGCAGCACCTCAAAAAAAGTCTCTGCCGCCTGCCCTTTCTCTTCGATTCCTCTACCACCGGCATCGATACGGCGTTTCCCGATCTTTGCGTCGCAGGAAAACTTTGCCTGACTGGGAGATCCAATAACGCGAGCGAGGTACTGCTTCTCCACCGAACCAGATTCAAATTGTCCTCGCAAATCCGTTGCTACTTCAGGAGACTTTGCGAGTAACATGAGACCGCTGGTGTTGGCATCCAATCGATGAACCAAACGCAATACATCGCGACCGAACACCTGGTTTACAAAATAGCTCAAAGTGTTGCGATTAAATCTTCCGCACGGATGAACAGGGAGCGGTGCTGGCTTAATCAGACCGACAACCGAATCGTCCTCCCAGACGCACTTAATTTTCGCATTAACGGGAGGCTCAATGGTAGCAGGGAACAAATGAACAAAGCTTTCCCCGCCCCGCACTTTGCGACTTCTGCTTAATGGAATATTGTCCTGAGTTAGATGGCCATCGGAAAACCATTCATCCCACTGACGCTCGCTGATGTGGGGAAACAAATCAAGCACAACGTCCCAAAGCATCATTCCGTCATATCGCCCCGGGATATTCAACGGACGTTCGTTGTCATAGGCCTCGGCTCCCGGTAAAAATCGGGAAGCGATTGCAAACTGCTGATTTCGCTTGAGGATTAAATCTCTCATCTCACGCTGCCACTGAATAAGCTTGCGTCCAATACCCGAAAGTGGAAATCACAAACACTCGACAGCAATTTCCTTTAAACTGGGCGGCGGATCGCAAAGCCATTTCAAAATTGCCAACTGCGGTTAAAACGCCACCCATGACCTCGACCCCTAAAAGCATGTTGCCTGCCAACGTCATTCGTCACCTTGTTCGCGACAACGATGCAGCGAACAACGGGATCCGATTCCTTGTAGTGCTAATCCCAATCCTTATTTGCCAGGCAATGGCACAAGGCGAGGAAGCAATTGATTTTGCAAGCGAAGTCCGCCCCATTTTGTCTGAGAACTGCTCATTTTGCCATGGCCCAGATGATCAACAAAGGGAGGCTGACCTGCGACTGGATACTTCAGAGGGCACATGGAGTGTTATTGAGAAAGGCAATAGCTCAGCGAGTGAACTCTACCACCGACTGATTTCTGATGACGCGGATGTGGTGATGCCTCCGCCGGAATCAAATCGACGACTCAACCAACAACAAATCGCAATCCTCAAGAAATGGATTGATCAGGGTGCACCTTGGGAAGAGCTATGGTCCTTTCAACCAATCAAGAAACCATCACCACCCACACGTCCAGAAGATTCATCTTACCCGGCACATAACCCGATCGACCAATTCGTTCAGAGCAAACTCGAAGCCAGCGATTTAGCTCCAAGCCAACAAGCGCCCCCACACACGCTCATCCGGCGGTTGTCCCTGGATCTCACGGGACTGCCCCCTACTCCAGAACAGACTGCCGCATTCCTCAACGATCACTCGCCCGATGCATATGAAAAGCTAGTCGACCGTCTACTCGAATCCGATCACTACGGAGAGCGAATGGCTTGGGAGTGGCTCGATGCGGCAAGGTACGCGGACACCAACGGTTATCAGGGTGATGGTGAACGAACCATGTGGCCTTGGCGTGATTGGGTCGTTGATGCCTTCAATGATAATTTGCCGTACGACCAATTCACTCTTTGGCAACTCGCCGGTGATCTGCTACCCAACGCAACTTCCGAGCAGCAACTAGCAACAGCGTTCAATCGTAACCACATGATCAATGGTGAAGGAGGACGCATTGCCGAGGAAAATCGAGTCGAATACGTCATGGACATGACCGAAACGATGGGCACCATTTGGCTTGGTATGACACTCAACTGCTGCCGTTGTCACGATCACAAATACGATCCGATCCTGAACGATGAATACTACCGTTTCTTTGCCTTCTTCAATCAGACTGGAGTGAACGGTGGAGGAGGAAATGCGCAGACCCCACCCGTGTTAGCATCCCCAACCGCCAAGCAAAGAGGCCTGGTCGAGCAACTCGAACTACAACGCAACGAAAAAGCAACTCAGCTCAAAAGACGGGAACAGGAACTGACTGACCTGCAGCCAGAGTGGGAACAAGCAACCATAAGTAGGTTAGCGACGACTCCAAGGTGGTCCACATTGCAAGCGGTAAAAATGGAAGCGGACCAATCGAGCTTAGTTGCACTTGATGATTCATCCGTCCTCGCGGCTACAAAACAGAATGGAAATGGCCCAGCGAAAAACGACACTTATCGAGTCACCTACACCGGCAGCGATGACAACGAAACTCAAACCGTCGCTGCGGTTCGACTTGAGGTGTTGCGACATGAATCTTTCCAAAACAGCTTATCGCATGCGGACAGTGGCAACTTCGTGTTGACGGAATTTGAAATCAGAACCATCAACGAGGACGGATCCGAGCTTTTCAAAACGCCAGTCAAAATAAAATCCTCCGAAGCGACCTTTGAACAGGGGTCACACAAGATTCTCGCTTCGCATGACGGTGACCCAAAAACAGGGTGGGCCGTTTACGAAGGAGGCCGTATTTCAAAAGATCACGCAGCAATCTTTCGAATCGAACCGGCCATACACTTGGCAGATAATCAACAGCTGGAAATCACTCTCTCGCATGATTCGGTTCACGCGCAGCACAACATCGGTCGATTTCGAGTTTCTATCAGTAGCCAATCCGACCTCAGCCTCAACGACCACAACACCGATCTACTCACCGCGTTGCAGACCATTGCAAAAGAACGCACATCAGAACAAAAATCATTAATCCAGGAAGCTCATCAGCTAAGCGACGACCAGCACAAAAAACTGTCTGCGGAAGTAAAAACGATCACCGACCAAATCAAGTCCAACCGTAACGGTTGGCCAAAGGTCATGGTGATGGCTGATCGCGATGAGCAAAGGAGTACATTCATTCTCGAACGTGGCTTATACAACCAACCCAAGCAGGAGGTCTCGGCAGGATTTCCCATCAGCATCCTTAACGCCGCTCCGTCGACGGCCCCAAAAAACACAGATCAAATCCCGCTCAATCGCCTCGATCTCGCCAAGTGGCTGATTCATCCAGACCATCCGCTTACCGCTCGAGTGACAGTCAATCGATTCTGGCAACAGTTCTTCGGCGTCGGGTTGGTGAAGACCACAGAAGATTTTGGAACACAGGGCGAAACCCCATTGCACCTAGACCTTCTTAATTGGCTCGCACGTGATTTCGTGGAATCGGGCTGGGACGTCAAAGCTCTCGTGCGTCGAATTGTTACCAGCCACACCTACCGACAGAGTTCAGTCATTCGATCCGAAGAGGTGTATGACTTAGACCCGGAAAACCGACTTTTATCCCGAGCACCAAGATACCGTTTGCCAGCTTGGATGATCCGCGACCAAGCACTTGCTGCGAGCGGTCTACTTTCCGATGTTGCCCGCGGACCGTCGGTCAACACCTATCAACCCGAGGGGGTTTGGGAAGAAGCATCGTTTGGAAAAAAACAGTACCGGCAAGACAGCGGAGAAAAACTTTACAGGCGTAGCTTGTATGTCTTCTGGAGACGTATCATCGCCCCAACAATGTTCTTTGATAATGCCACACGACAAACCTGCACGGTCAGATCCGGCAGAACCAACACGCCGCTGCACGCACTCCAGACACTCAATGGCACGACCTACGTCGAAGCGGCACGCAAACTCGCAAATTGGTGTTTGCTTCAACCGGTCCAGAATGAACAGAAAACCGCCGAACAGAAAACCGCCGAACAGGAGACACGAGGCGCTGACCAAGCGACGGATTCCCACCGCATCAATTTGGTTCTAAATCGACTCCTATCCAGAGACGCTAACGACGCCGAGCAAGTCATTCTTCAACGCGGTCTTCAAAGATCGAGATCTCAATTCGCGAACGAGATTGACTCAGCCATTGCTTTGATCTCGGAGGGAGAATCGCCTCGAGACCAATCGCTCGACGCGGCGGAGCATGCAGCATGGACAAGTCTCTGCCTCGCCGTATTGAATCTCGATGAAACCTTGAACCGTGAATAATTCCTCAGCGCTCGCAGTTTCAACGCACCATCAACCACTGAACACTTTCAACACGCGGAATAGCTAAGTGAAAAAGGATAGATAAGCACCAATGAATCCGCTTCTTGAATACCAACAACGACTCAATCGCCGGAGTCTTTTCGGACGCGCCGCTTCCGGGATCGGTACCGCTGCGCTCGCAACTCTTTTACAAAAAGAGGGTCTCGCCGATCAAAAAGGCGAGGGACGAAACGAAGCGAGAGACCTGAGCATCAATAACAATGCATCAGCAGAACCGCGGTTTGGTGGACTACCGAACCTGCCTCACTTTGCGCCCAAAGCGAAACGGGTGATCTACCTGTTTCAAAACGGTGCCCCGACACACGTTGACCTCTTTGATTGGAAGCCAGAGTTACAAAAACGTCACACTGAACCCGTCCCCACCTCCTACATCAAGGATCGACGATTTAGCACGATGACTGGTGCAGCCGACGGAAAACTGCTCCTCGCTCCGGTGGAGCCTTTTTCGCAGCGTGGTCAATCGGGTGCATGGGTGAGCGACCTGATGCCTCACACCGCGAAAGTTGCTGATGAACTCTGTTTCGTTAAAAGCTTGCACACCGAACAGGTGAACCATGCACCTGCAATCAATTTCAATCTTAGCGGCGCCGAAATGCCCGGTCGTCCCACCTTGGGTGCATGGCTCTCGTATGGACTTGGTTCTGCCACCGAAGAACTCCCCTCTTTCGTGGTGATGACAAGCATCACGAAAGACACCACCTGCGGACAAATTTTCTATGACTTCTACTGGGGAAGCGGATTCTTACCGAGTCGCTTTCAAGGCGTGAAGTTTCGTGGAAGCGGTGACCCGGTACTCTATGTCTCAAACCCGGATGGCATGAGTCGTGAAATGCGACGAGGCTGGCTTGACGACATTGCAGCTATCAACCAGATGAAACTTGATCAATCGGGTGACCAGGAAATTGCGACGAGAATCGCCCAGTATGAAATGAGCTTTCGGATGCAATCAAGTGTTCCGGAGCTTGCTGACCTTTCAGATGAATCACAGGAAACGCTTGACCTCTACGGCCCGGGTGTCACCCAACCGGGAACCTTCGCGCACAACTGCTTGATCGCGAGAAGGTTAGCCGAACGTGGTTGCGGGTTCATTCAGTTAATGCATGCAGGATGGGATCAGCACAACAGCCTAACCACGGAACTGTACAACCAGTGTCGAGACACGGATCAGCCGAGCGCTGCCTTGGTGATGGACCTCAAACGTCGTGGACTCCTCGAGGACACGCTTGTCATATGGGGTGGCGAGTTTGGACGGACTCCTTTCCTACAGGGTGACATCAACAATCGTGCGAGGTGGGGTCGTGACCATCACCCCTACGCGTACACGGCATGGATGGCGGGAGGGGGTGTAAAACCTGGGATTTCGTACGGGAAAACCGATGACCTGGGGATCAATGTTGCTGAAAATCCAGTTCATGTGCACGACTTTCAGGCGACGCTTCTACATCTGCTCGGTATCGATCATGAACGCTTGACCTATCGTTTTCAGGGACGTCGTTTTCGCCTGACCGATGTTCATGGAAATGTAGTTCACGATCTTTTGGCGTGATCACACCCACCCCGTGACACGGGTTTGGTATTCTTAGCGAATCGTAGAAAACCGGCCTCGCGTCAACAGGACAGCCAACGCGAAAAACCGATCCACTCAACCTTCCCCAACTCTTTCTGTATGGATTTCAAAATGCCCCGACCAACCCAACTACAACGTCGAGACTTCTTGGTAGCCGGTTCTGCTATTGCGGGCAGCTGTCTGTTTCAGCCACAGCAATCGGTTTTCGGTGCGGTCGCCGAAGAGAACACAGGTTGGCTCCGAAAGACGCTTAAAATTGGAATGATCAATGCGGAGGGGTCCCTCACAGACAAATTCGAGCTGGCGAAAAAAGCAGGCTTTGAGGGCGTTGAACTTTCCGTGCCGGGAGTGGATGCGGAAACAGCCAAAGCAGCCTCCAAAGCAAGCGGGCTGATCATTGACGGGACCGTCGGGAATTACCACTGGGGTGAACGTCACAGCGATCCGAGCGAGACCGTTCGGGCGACCGCCCTCGGCAAGCTAAAGCAAGGCCTACGTGACACCGCCGCCTTGGGCGCCGACACAATGCTCCTCGTTCCCGCACATGGGAAAGATGGCACCGACGCAGAGGTTTACGAACGAGCCGTTGCTGCAATTCGAGAAGCGATTCCCGTGGCCGAAGAGACCAAAGTCTCGATTCTGATTGAGAACGTCTGGAATGATTTCCTCTACGATCATGAGGGAGACAGCAATCAATCGGCCGATAAACTCGCCGCCTTTATCGATGACTTGGATTCTCCGTGGGTGGGCGTGCAGTATGACATTGGTAACCACTGGAAGTACGGTGACCCTGCGGCTTGGATCCGCACTCTCGGTAGCCGAATCAAAAAGCTTGACATCAAGGGCTTCTCACGTGACGACAACAAGTTCACGAAAATCACTGAAGGTGACATTGATTGGCCATCAGTGAAACAAGCGCTGCGTGATATCAAGTTCACTGGCTGGCTAGCTGCCGAAGTGGGAGGAGGTGGTCTTGATCGATTGCAAGAGATCGAGAAAAACATGGAGACTGCGCTGCAGTGCACCGAAAAGGTTTGATCAAACCTTGAACGTTAGACTGACTCGCACGGGCACACTCTTCACCCCAAATATCAGCGAACCCTTCCTTTGGATCCCATATCTGAGCAATCTGAAGCGGCTTATCAACCTTGCCACGTATCGGTCATGCCCGACGAGATTGTTTCGACGCTTATCGAAGTCAATCCTCGTGTTTTGGTCGATGGTACTTTCGGAGCCGGCGGGCATTCGAGACGACTGCTCGCAGCGACTGCTGATGAAGCGATAGTACTGATTGGGCTCGATCGTGATCCGGAGGTGAGTAAGCACCATGAGCAAAACCCGTTAGATGATTCGCGTCTCACGCTTTTTGTTGGCAGTTACGAAAAGACTCCCAAAGCGATGAAGGCGATGGAAATCGATGCCATCGATGGCATGGTTCTTGATCTTGGTTTATCAAGCGATCAACTGGCGGACCGTCAACGAGGCTTCAGCTTCACGCACGAAGACGCGCCGTTGGATCTGCGGTTTGACCAAGAGACCGGACACACCGCAGCCGACTGGCTAGCATGGAGCAACGAAAAAGAGATTGCTGACGCGATCTATCGATTCGGCGAAGAACGCTGTAGTCGCCGGATCGCTAGGGAAGTGGTTGCAAGACGTCGACGTGAAGCCCCGGTCAAGACCGTTGGCCAAATGGCGGATGTTTGCAGACAATGCGTACCAAGATCGCGAAACCATGACATCCATCCAGCCACAAGAACGTTTCAAGCATTGCGCATTGTCGTCAACGATGAGCTTGGCGCCTTGGAACGAACTCTCCAATCTGCCGCAAACTGGTTTCGCCCAGGAGGCAGACTGGCGATCATCAGTTTTCATTCGCTAGAAGACCGAATGGTGAAACAAGTTTTTCGTGATGATGATCGTTGGACGCCACTGACCAAGAAACCGTTACGTCCGACAGACGAAGAAGTTCGCAACAATCCTCGCAGCCGTAGTGCGAAGCTAAGGATCGCCGAACGCAACGAGATGAACTGAGGCCTCACCGAGCGTTAGAGCCGACGCAAACCATCCTCGGTCATCGGATTAGGGATCTCTCGGTCAACCTCATCAATCCGATCAAGCGTCTCCTGATCGAGCACCAAGTCGCGAGCAGCGAGAGACTCTTCAAGTTGTTCGAGCGTCGTCGCACCAAAAATAGTGGAGGCGACAAAGTCGTGCTGTCGGCTCCATGCAATTGAAAGTGCGGTGGACGTAACACCGATTGACTTTGCAATCTCGATCAAACGAGATGTCGTCTCGAGCGTCCTCGCGTTGACGAAACGGTTCGCCATCGCTTTCTGTCGATCATTTCCCGTTTCAAGATAGGCGCTGAATCGAGCGCCCAACGGGTTGCTGTTTTGATACTTTCCAGAAAGCACGCCGCCCCCAAGTGGTGAATAGGGCAAGAGGCTTACTTGTTCACGCCGGCAGATTTGCGCCAACTCACTTTCGCAGCGACGATTGATCAGACTGAAATTATTCTGCACAGTTTGATAACGATCCACCTTGCACCGCTCCGCCGCCCACAAACTCTTCATCATCCCCCAGCATGATTCGTTACTGCATCCGATCACGCGAACCTTTCCCGCATCTCGAAGCTCTGTCAGCACACCTAACACTTCTTCGTAAGGCATTCCGTGATCTGGCCAGTGAGTCTGATACAGATCGATGTAGTCAGTTTGCAGACGACGCAACGAGTCGTCGCAGGCTGCAATGATCTGACGTCGATCCAATGTCGTCTTGCCGTGACGAACCGGTGGTTTGAACCAACCATGACCGGGTCCGGTGACCTTCGTTGCCACGATGATGGCATCTCGAGGTTTATTCTTGAGCCATCGTCCAAAAATCTCCTCGGTAACCCCGAAACGTTCCGCGGTGGGTGGGACGGGGTAAAGCTCTGCTGCGTCAAAAAAATCAATACCAGCCTCCCAAGCACGGTCACAAATGGCGTGACTTAGTGGCTCATCACACTGCCCTCCAAACGTCATCGTCCCCATACAAAGGTCAGACACCACCAACCCGC
>JAKMEW010000314.1 GCA_022425745.1 Rubripirellula sp. | reverse complement strand
GGTTGTATGGTGACGATGCGTCGGCAGCGAATGTATGAATTTCTGGATCGACTTGTCTCGATCGTTCTTCCGCGTGTCCGCGACTTCCGCGGGATTAGCAGAAAGGCGTTTGATGGCAACGGGAACTACACTCTCGGGTTAACTGAGCAGTTGGTGTTTCCCGAGTTGAACCCAGATAGGTTCACTCGTCCTCAGGGCATGAATATCACCATTGTGACTTCGGCTCGAACCAACGACGAGGCTCGCGACCTGCTCGAACTGTTCGGAATGCCGTTCAAGCAGTTACCTAAGAAAACGGATGCGGCGTAGGCCGGTTGTATACGACGCAATTCACTATTAACGACCAGATAACCGAAAGTCACCCCGTGGCAAGTAAATCGAAAATCGCTAAGGCCAACCGACCGCCAAAGTTTAGCACCCGAAAAGAGAACCGCTGCAAGTTTTGTGGCCGTCCTCGATCGGTCTACCGTAAGTTTGGCTTGTGTCGAATTTGTTTCCGTGAAAACGCGAATCTTGGGTTAATCCCAGGTGTTCGTAAGGCTAGTTGGTGAGAATCGAAGGAATCAGGGGAGCTGTACTATCATGATGACTGACCCAATAGCCGATATGCTCACTCGCATCCGCAACGCGGTAAGCGTGGAGAAGCCATACGTCGACATCCCATCAAGTCGCTTCAAGCGAGGCATCGCAGATGTTCTCAAGCGTGAAGGATTCATCTGGGACTGGAAAGAAGTTGACGAGGAGAATCCTTCGGCCACTTTAAGATTAGAACTGAAATACGGTCCTAATGGCGAGCGAGTGATTCAAAGCATTCGACGCATTAGCAAGCCTGGGCGCCGTCTTTACAGTCGCGGAAAAGAACTCAAGCCCGTTCTAGGTGGCCTGGGGATTAGTATCATTAGCTCAAGTAAGGGCGTGATCAGTGATCGCGAGGCGCGACGAGAAAATATCGGTGGCGAGGTGCTGTGCGAAGTGGCTTAGTGCTGGACTTCGACACTGCTACGTTTGCCGAAAAACCTTGAATGAATTGAAGCAACTGACATGAGCCGTATTGGAAAAAAACCTGTACCCATCGCAAATGGAGCGAAGGTGACGATCAGCGGTCGAGTGATCGACGTTGAAGGTCCCAAGGGTAAAGACTCTTACGAGCACCGTCCCGAAGTCACTGTCAAAGTGGATCAGGACGCGAAGGAAGTAATTGTCGAACGCGATAACGATGAACGATCATCCCGTGAGTTCCACGGTTTGACTCGGGCATTGATCGCTAACATGATCGAGGGCGTTACCAACGGTTACAAGCGAGAACTTGAGGTTCACGGTGTTGGTTATCTCGCTGCGATTTCTGGTGATACACTTCAAGTGCGTGCTGGTTTTGCAAACGAATTGCACCTGAAGATTCCAAGCGATCTGAGTGTGACCTGCCCAAAGCAGACCGAAGTGGTTGTAGAAGGTTGCAACAAGCAGAAGGTCGGGCAGTTTGCCGCTGAGGTTCGTGCTCTACGAAAGCCGGAGCCTTACAAAGGCAAGGGGATTCGCTACAAGGGCGAGCAGGTTAAACTCAAGGCTGGTAAATCAGCAACGAAATAGTCAAACGCGGGTCTGTCGAGGTGTTCCTCGGGGGCCTGCTAACAGGGAGCCGCTTCAGGTTATTGGAACGGCTCAAGCGGTTGTCGCTGTCGGTGGCAACCAACATGCAAGCAGACGCAAAGAGATACAGAGAAATCCAACGGTAGTTAGATGGACAAGAACAAGCAGATTCAGAAGAGGCGGCAACGCCGTCGCTTTCAGGTTCGCAATAAAGTGCGTGGTTCCGCAGGCCAGCCACGACTTTGCGTCTTCCGGTCGCTCAAGCACTTCAGTTGCCAGTTGGTAGATGATGATGCCGGGAAGACACTTGCTAGTGCAAGTACACGTGACAAGTCGCTTCGTGACCAGTTCACCTCTACAACCGGTAACTGTGATGCTGCTGCCTTGGTAGGAAAGGCGATTGCGGAAAAGGCTTCTGCGTCGGGCATTCAAACCGTTAAGTTCGATCGTGGGCACAATCGTTTCCACGGCCGAGTCAAATCATTTGCTGAAGCCGCTCGCGAGGGCGGGTTGCAGTTTTAATTCGAACAATCCTTTGACAGCCTCTATTTGAGGGTTAGTACCATTAGTAACGGATCACGCAAAAAACGGACAAACGAGCCAGAAGGCCTCGGCGATGGCATGCTCGATCGCGTCGTGAAAATCAAGCGATGTGCGGCAGTGGTAAAGGGCGGTCGTCGTTTTAGTTTCGCCGCGATGGTAGTCGTGGGGGATGGTAAGGGACGAGTGGGCTGCGGATATGGCAAGGCGAACGAGGTTCCACCAAGCGTTCAAAAAGCCCAAAAGCAGGCTAGCCGCGGCATGATCGCCGTACCTTTGGTCGAGGGGAGTATCCCTCATCAGGTTTGGGGTCGTTACGGTGCAGCGAAAGTTCTGCTCATTCCAGCTGGTGCTGGTACCGGTATCATCGCTGGTGAGGCGGTCCGATCGGTATGCGAAGCAACTGGCATCCACGATATTCTCACCAAGTCGTACGGAACCAACAATCCTGTGACTCTGGTCAAGGCAACCATTGATGCTCTTTCGAAGCTCAGGACCGTCGAGCAGATTGCTGCACTTCGTGGTCTGAGCGTTGAAGAGTTGAGTGCCTAGTGCGAGTGGTTTGTACGTGCTAACCACCAATAAAACAGATTATTTAACGATTTAGTCGGTCGCCATCATGAACCTGAACGATGTCCATCGCGGCATTCAAAAGAACCGCAAGCGAAAGCGTATTGGCCGAGGTCCCGGTAGCGGGCACGGAAAAACTGCTGGACGTGGCCACAAGGGACACAAGAGCCGCAGCGGATACAGTCGCAAGCCCAATTTCCAGGGTGGGGCGATGCCAATGTTCCGACGAATCCCGAAGCGTGGTTTCAACAACCGTTGGGCAGTTACGGTCTTTGCTGTTAACGTCGGTCAGCTAAATGATGCATTTGATGATGGAGCGGAGGTAACTCTCGAAGCTCTCACCGCAAAGAATCTGGCGAAAGGCACGTTCGACGAAGTAAAGATTCTCGGTGACGGTGAGCTGACCAAAAAGCTAAACATCTCTGCTCACCGGTTCAGCAAGTCCGCTGAAGAGAAGATCAATGCGGCGGGCGGAACAATGAACAAGTTGGTTGCCAAATTGGCGCCAGCAGAGCGAGTTGCCCAGTTGAAGGCAGCAAGCCAAGCAAGCTAATTCGACGCTCCCGTCTCGGGACGGTGCGCCGATCATTGCTCACCCTCAAATGGATTGTTAGGTGTAGAGGAAGAGGCCTGCGGGGTCAGGCTCTTCTATGGGGAATCCCGGCTCATGCGAGCGGTGTTTCGACAAGATCCTGAGCCTCGATCTTGGAAACACATTCCGGTACTGCTCCGGTCTGAAGGATGAATTCAGCGAGGGCATTAGCGGTCGCCTTGGAGTTCGGGCCAACTTCTTTCACACGCTTTCGACGTGTGGACTCCTATCGCCCAAATGGGGATTAGACGTTACACTCTGCTAAGCGTGGAGAGTACTCTTTTGCTGCTGACCTGCAGTGTTCAAGGATACTCGACGCGTTGAACTGAATATCCTATTAGGCTGTTTCAGTCCTGCGATTGAATTGAATCCAGCGATGAGAGCAGCGAAGTTAGAAGACGGACCTGAAACATGTTCGAGAAGCTCCGCATCATTTTCTCAATCCCGGAACTTCGGAAGAAGATTCTTCTTACCATTGGTCTCTTGGCCGTTTACCGGATTGGTTTCCACATCCCACTGCCGATGGTCTCGACCAACCTTGCAGATCAGGGTGGAACAGCAGCGGAATTCTTCGAGAAGGTAGCTGTTTTTTCCGCGAGCGATTTGCGTCAGGCCACCATCTTTGGTCTTGGTATCATGCCGTACATTTCGGCTTCGATCATTTTTCAGTTGCTCGGCAGCGTTTACAAGCCGCTCGAGGAATTGAAGAAGGAAGGCGAAGCTGGGCGTAAGAAACTAAACGAATACACACGTTACCTGACCGTTTTGATCTGTATCGTTCAGAGTTACATGTACATGAAGTTCATGATCATGAGTGGTGGCGATACGGGCTACGGGAACATCAATCCGAACTTTCTTAATTCCGCCGGAGATGGTTTGTTTCTCGGGTGGCAGATGGTTGCAGTGTTAGTGATGACCTGCGGTACGGTCTTTCTGATGTGGCTCGGTGAGCAGATCGATGAATATGGGATCGGCAACGGGATAAGTTTGTTGATCATGGCGGGTATTTTGGCTCAGATGCCGAAGGCGTTATTTGAGTTGATCGGAAACATGAAGACTGAATTGACCGGTCTGAGTCGAGGTCAAATTGGGATTGAAACACTCGTCCTGCTCGTGGTTCTCTTCGTGGGCGTGGTCTTCGGTGTGGTGTTCATCACGCTTGGCCAACGCAAGATTCCAACGCAATCAGCCAAGTTCACGCGAGGCCGTCGAGTGTATGGTGGTACGCGGCAATTTCTCCCACTGCGAATCAATCAAGCTGGAGTGATGCCGATCATTTTCGCGAGTAGTTTGTTGATCATCCCCGGGATGCTTCTTGGTGGTCTTGCGAGTTTGTTTGATCCTGAGGGCTGGGCATTCGGAGTTCTGAACTCCATCGGTCTGACTTTGAACGACCAAGGCTCGTTCTTCTTTAACTTCATGTACGTCGTGATGATCTTCTTCTTTTGTTACTTCTGGACCGCGATCACTTTTAATCCGAAAGAAATGTCGGATAACCTTCGCGACAGTGGAACATTCATTCCGGGATATCGTCCCGGTAAGCGAACGACCGATTACCTTGAGAAAGTGATGGTGCGAATCACCTACGTC
>JAKMEW010000268.1 GCA_022425745.1 Rubripirellula sp. | reverse complement strand
GGGGTTTTCTAGTGATGATCTCGATAAGCTTCTCACAGCGGGGCGTGTTGATATCCATCGATTTTTTGCAGACTATGCGGCGTTCAAGGGGCAGATTAAATTCGGTAATATCGCTCGAGATCAGTGGCAGCAAGTTTCGGTGGAGACCCGTGCGGCCGCCAAACCGTACACCCAGAGATTTCTTGAGGGACTTCATGGCGAGGGATCGATCATGAATCGATTGATAAGTCGTTTGGCGAGTCCGGAGCAGATTGAGGTGGTCAGTCGATTGGAAAGGGAAGCGGCGCTCGGTGAGTTTGCGGAGCAAATTGATGCTGCGTTGCTCGTCGTCGGTCGTCAGGTTCCCCTCACCGTCGAGAGACGCGAGGAGATCAAGAGCTTGTTGATGGAGAAAACCTCGCCACCAACACTCTTTGGTGCCTCGTTGATGCCGCTCTATTTCGTGCTCGCTAGAATGGGACAGATCGAATCGGATCTTCGATCGATGTTTAGTGACAAAGATTGGCCAGCGGTAAAAAAATTGATCGATGCAGGAATCATGGCGACTCAATGAAATCACCCTCATCTATCTATCGATTAACGCGGTGCACCCGTGATTGGGAAAGCATGTCCTGCTTGGCATCTAGGGTGGCACAGAAGATGCTTTCTACTTGCACAGAACTTTCGTTTCTTGGGACAAAGTTTGCCACCGTCCTGATGATGATCTTTGTGGCTTTTAGCGGTAATGAGTCGCGTTCGATCGCGACTGCACAATCGCTCGAGATTCTCAATGGCGATCCGATTCCTCGCGATGTGCGGGATCTTTACGATCGTGGTCTGCAGTACTTGGTGGCCAATCAAGATGATGATGGCTGTTGGCCTTCTGGGCACCGTGGCGCGGGCGTTGCTGGAATGGGGCTGATGTGTTTTCTCGCGTCAGGTGAGGATCCCAATTTTGGTCTGTATTCGAATCAAGTCCGCCGTTCGATTCGTTTCATCCTTTTACAGCAGGATCCAGAAACCGGATATTACGGGCAGAGCATGTACCATCATGGTTTTGCGATGCTCGCTTTGGCGGAAGCTTACGGGATGGTTGATGACCGAAAGCTTTGGCGAGAGACGGGGGTTAGCTCCGAGTTGACAATCGGAGAGTCGTTGGAACTTGCGGTTCGTGCTGCAGTAACCTCACAGAAAACAAATCCTTTTGGGGCTTGGCGTTACAGTCCTGCGGGAATGGAAGCGGATACTTCGGTGACGGGTGGCGTTTTGATGGGACTCCTCGCTGCTCGCAATGCAGGGATCGAGGTGCCTGATGACGCAATCGATCGAGCCATCGCGTACTTCAGTGGGATGACTTCCGAATCGGGCCAGGTTGCCTATTCAAATGGTGCCGGTGGATTTAACGAGTCCCTAGCGAGGATCTCCATTGGTACGCTCGTCTTTGCCATCGCGAGAAGGAAAGACATGCCGCAGTTCGCGCAGACATTGGGGTATCTCCGAGATAAGTTGCAAGGTGGCACAAGTGGGCACGGTGGGATCAGTTATCAGAGCTATTATCAAGCCCAAGCACTTTTTCAGGGCGACGTCGAGCTATGGAAAACTTGGAACCAGCAACTCATCGACCGACTGAAGAAAGAGCAGCGGCCCGGTGGCGGCTTCGATGGAACTCAGGGACCCTATGTTGCAACCACCTTGTCACTTTTGGCAGTCGCAGTGAATTATCGCTTTCTTCCCATTTATGAACGCTAGGAAGGTGAGCGGTGAAAAGTTACACGGATGAACGTGGTCTCAAAATGACCGTCTGTGCCGCGCGGAAATATGCCATCTTGCATGAGCTTGCATCAAATGTCGTGCTGTTGGTGGCGAGATCTGCATTTGCATGGGTTTTACTATTAGCGATCTCCGTTGATTCACTTAGCGGAGAGACTTTCGATACACGGTCAATCGATGGTGGAAAGCCAGGTATCCCCGGCTCGGTCAACGTAGCAGCCAATGTTGCTACCGAGGTAGGCCAAGGGTACTTGGTACTTCGTGAAGGGGAGGCACTTACGGGCACGTTGGTTCAATCTGAAAAAGGTGAATCGATCCGGTGGTTGGGGGATGCGTTTTGTGACCCCTTTGAGTTCCGTCAAAGGGCGTTGGAGAAGCTGGTTTTTTCTTCCGGCAGTGGCCTCAACGCGGGACAGGGTGATGATCATCAACAAGATGGCACCGAATTCGTTTTCGAGCTGCAAAATGGCGACTCGATCCGTGGTTCATTAGTTAGATGGGACCGTGAACGGTTGGTGGTACGGCATCGGATGGCCGGTGATTTGCAATTCCTTAGCAGCGATTTGAAATGGGTGCGGCATTGGCGGCATTTGCCAGAGGATCCGACGACACTGAATTCTGATCATCGTGCAATCTGGCGGGGTTTTCATGACCCTGTTCTCACCGACGATCTTTCGCGTTTCGCTGGTGAAGGTGAGCTTGTTGCGGGGATGAACTGGGCGTTAAGCGGATCGGTAATCTCCTCAGAAATTCCAGGTGCAAAGCTAATTCAAGACCTGCCGTTGCCGCCGCGTTTGTTCATGAATGTGGAGCTGGAATGGGATAGGCAACCAGACTTTTCCTTGTGCCTCCTTGAACCCGATCATTCGCTAGACGCACAAGTATCAAAAGGCGAAGAACAGGTGACTGACGCAAAGGATAAGGGCGGTGATTCTGCAAGTGGATATGCGTGCTGGAGGATCGAGTGTGTTGGCAGTGACTTAGTGATGGTCGTTGAGGCTGGCAACGATGTTGATGTCCGTAAGCTCACATCGCTAGATGGAAAGCGAGGGATTCGGTTAGCGGTTTATTGGGACGGAGAGGCAGGATCCATGGAGGTTCTTGCTGAGAGTGGTGAGTCTCTGGGGTTGGTTCGCCGATCGGTCGATCCAGAGGAACGAACCAACGATTCGCAGGATGAGACGGAATCCGTTCCTCGCGGTCGATTGGAGCTGGAGAATCATTCAGATTCAATTCGCGTTCGGCAGTTCGAGGCCGGGACTTGGAACGGGAGTATTGCTCGTGTAAGCGAGAATCTAGCCGCCGCGAAGGTTGGATCGATGTCAACCAAAGGTGAGGGGTTGGTTGTTGGTGAGGTGGTTGGTTTTGACGACCAATCCGGAGAGATCATCTTTGAAGACCCGTCCGCAAAAGTTTTACGATTTGGAGTCTCAACTCTTCTAGAGTTCCGCCGCGCTCCGGATGAGAACTCATCACGTACCAAACCGTCATCCCCTCGACAGTTGGCAGTCTTTGAGTTGTGCGACGATTCGAGGCTAACGGGGGATATCCGAGAAATTCAAGCAGATCGTTTCGTGATCAAAAGTGAAGCTGTTTCCGGATTACTTGAACTGCCATTTTCGGCAGTGCGACAGGTAAGTTTCGAGAGTAGTGAGAATGTGGACCTTCAAGAGGCGGTAGTCGTTGGGCGAATTGGAAAGTTCATCTCAGCTGGTAGTGAAATTTCAGGGCGGTTGGTATCAGAGGCGGCGTTGGATCCGGCACAAGTCAGTGATGACTCTGGCATCGGTCTGTCTTGGCACCCTCTTCGTAGTGTTGTTCCTAGTCGGATTCGAAGGGATTTGAGTGCGGAAATTCGATTTAGTGATCAGTCAGGTAAGAAGACGAGCGATGCGGGGGCAAAACTTCTTGAGCAGCAGAGGGTTCGTAATCAACGGCTTCGCCGAGGGTTAAATTTTGGGCAGCTATTCCTCGAGAGTAGGGTTCTGTCAAAGCAGTCTGCGGCAAGTGTTGGTTGGCTTTTGTTTCTTTTCTTTTCCGTCGATGTGTTGATTTTAAGTGTTCATTCGATAGATG
>JAKMEW010000196.1 GCA_022425745.1 Rubripirellula sp. | reverse complement strand
AACCAGCACGGTTCCCGTCCATGTACATATTCATGTACTTGTATTCAACCATCCACTCGCCAGTCTTGTGAAGATGGTCACCCATTAAGCCGGCTGGGGCGTGCTTGTCAGCTCGGCCCCGATAAGAGTCGTGAGCCGTTGCGACCGTAGTGAAGAGCGTGAGTGCAAATATTTTGAGGAGATTGGCGTGCTGCATGTTTGGCTCCGTGATCGTTATGAAACTCGACCGTTTGGGTATCGTCTTACTTTGTTTGGCCTATTAGAGATATTCGGGGAAAACCCATTTCGATAGGTTTGGTAAAAGGGGCAAAGGTTCTCTCGAGAAATATGTGTGTGTTTTTGCGGTTTGTGTAAAGAGTCGCTTGCCTAGTGAAGTGATCGATCCATGGTAGACTTGGGAGCAAAGGGGTGTTTTGGGTGTTTGTTCTGCTGCGGGGGAAATCTGTGATTCTCGGACGATTTGGGCTCAAGGTGTCTCTTTTGATTTTGAGTTGCGCTTGCTTGCAGGCACTCCAAGCAGAAGAGGTTTCTTTCAGTGAGTCCATTCTTCCACTGCTCTCGGATCGGTGTTTCCAGTGTCATGGTCCGGATGAGGCTAATCGCGAGGCAGGGCTTCGGCTTGATCAACCAAGGATTGTTTCCTCAGAAGGGGTAGATGGAGCCGTGGTTGTTCCGTTTGACCTTGATAAGAGCACCCTTTGGCAAAGAGTCACAAGTGAGGACGAGGATCTGGTGATGCCACCTCCTGACTCCCATCGTGTCGCTCTGAGTGAAGAAGAAATAGCGATGATTCGCGACTGGATCACGTCAGGTGCCGCGTGGGAGACGCACTGGGCATTCAAGCCTGTTGTCGTATCGGATGCGATACCAGATGGTACCAATCCAATTGATCATTTTATTAACAAGCGGCTGAGTACCGTGGCGATTTCAAGGAACGAGGAGGCGAGTGATTCGGTAAGACTTCGCCGCTTATCGTTCGCACTACGAGGCGTAGGGCCCACTGTCGAAGAGTCGGCCAGTTATCTGAACATGCCAGCAGAAAAGAGGTGGGAAAGTACTGTTGAGCAGTATCTTCAGTCATCGCTTCACGCAGAACGTCTCGCGATGTGGTGGCTTGATGCAGCTCGCTATTCGGATTCCGATGGATATCAGCAGGATCTGGTTAGGCAAAATTGGCCATGGCGAGATTGGGTGATCGATGCCTTCGGAGCCAATATGCCATTTGATCAATTCACCACCGAACAGTTTGCGGGGGACCTGCTGGACGGTGCGACACCCGAGCAAATTTTGGCGACCTGCTTCCATCGCAACCACATGACCAATGGAGAGGGGGGCAGAGACCCGGAGGAATCACGCGTTGATTACGTGCTCGATCGCACCAATACAATGGGGACGGTGTGGCTCGGTTTGACGCTTGGTTGCACACAATGTCACTCTCATAAATTCGATCCGATCAGCCAGAGCGATTACTACTCGCTGACCGCTTTCTTCAACAGCATTGATGAGGATGGTAAAGCGGGTAAGAACGCAAAGCCGTATTTGTCCTACGAATCCCCCTACGCGCAGCAGCGAATCAAAGCGGGTGAAGCTCTGGTCGCTGACTATGAAGTGGGCGAGAAGCGACTCAAAGCGATGGCTGTGGAGCGGTTCGAAGTCTGGCTTGATAGAAGACTCTCATCCGCAACCCCGTCTGCTGGTTCGTGGTTGGTACCAAATGTCGTTTCTGTCAGTAGTAGCGAAGGAACGCAGTTCGAAGTGGGTGATGACGGAGTCATTCAGGCGGTTGGTGCCACACCTCGTCAGGACGACTACCGTATCGACCTCGAAATACCGGAAAACATTGGACGGATCACCGGTTGGCGGATCGAAATCATACCAAGTGAAGGACACGTCAATGGGTTGTTCACACGTTCGGGTACCGGTGATTTCATTCTCACCAACGTGAAGACATTAGTGCGGCAGCGTGGGAATCCTAATGAGGTTGAACTAGAGAACGTGTCCGCTGTGGCGGATTTTCAGGCCAAAAAAGACCGTAAAACCGATTGGGACACCCGTTACTCAAACATCAAAGAAACGCTCAATGATGACGCTCGCGATGGTTGGACAACGCAGGGTGCGGAAGTTGTCGAGCCGCACATGGGGGTTTTCTCGCTGAACGAGCCATATGTATTTAAGGCTGGTGATCGACTGAGTCTGGTTCTGAAGCAACGTTCCACGTTGGGTGAGGCGAACATCGGGCGGTTTCGTTTGTCCATCACTGGCGAACGCGGTGAAACCTTGACTCGCACGGATTCTGGATCTCCAGTTACTGAGCTCACGGAATTGGAATCTGCTTCGCGCGAGATGCTGTCGAGCGATCTGGTGCAGCGTCTTCAAGCTCAGTTCCTTTTGGACCAGGGTGACTATCAGGCTGCCTTGCAACGTTTGGATTTAGCGAGAAAACAGCTTCAGTCGCTTCGGAACGAAACCAAGCCACGGTCTGTCATGGTTTTGAAGCAGAGGAAGGAGCCGCGTAAAACCCATCTTTTGATTCGGGGTGTTTGGGATGCTCAGGGTGAGGAGGTGCAGCCGGGTTTCCTACCATCGATCTACCCGGGGAATGATGAATTGAAGGGGAAGGCTGTGAGCGAGCGGACTCGTCTCGATCTGGCTCGTTGGTTGGTCGCGGCAGACAATCCTCTCACGCCTCGCGTTGTCGTGAATCACCTGTGGCAACTGATGTTTGGCCGAGGGCTCGTTGCGACGGTTGAGGACTTTGGATTGCAGGGCGAAAGGCCGAGTCACCCAGAGCTTCTGGATTACCTCGCAAACGAACTGGTCGCCAGTAAGTGGGATCTACGCCACATTCTGCGATTGATTGTCACCAGCGAGACGTTTCAGCGTTCTAGTCACGTTGTTGGTGATGCTCTGGAGATAGATCCGGATAATGTTTTGTTGGCTCGGGGGCCTCGTTTCCGCCTTGATGCGTGGATGCTCAGGGATCATGCGCTGAGGATGGCTGGGCTGCTGGGCGAGCAGGTGGGGGGACCACCTGTTTTTCCGTATCAGCCTCGAGGCGTCTGGTCAGAGATCACGATGGGGCGTTTTAATTACCAATCAAGTCTTGGCGCCGAGCAATATCGACGGACGATCTATGCGTTTTGGCGGCGATCGAGTTCACCCGCGTTTTTATTTGATTCAGCGCAGAGACGCGTCTGTGAAGTTCGTACGAATCGCACGAACACACCGCTTCATGCTCTGACTCTTATGAACGATGAAACCTACCTTGAGTGTGCTCGTGTGATTGGTGAACAGCTCGCAGGCATTGAGGATTTTGATACGGCAGCACAGACGGTTGCCCGCATCGTTTTAACCAGAGATTGGAGTTCAGACGAGATGGAGATCATTCGTCGCGTCTATCAGAGCTCGCTCGAGCACTTTGAGCGGGACATAGAAGCTGCGGCAAGTTACGCGACCGTGGGGCAATATGATGCGAGGTCAGTCAGCTCATTGCCGGAGACGGCAGCGTGGATGTCGTGTGTGAATATGGTATTTAATCTGGATGAGTCGATGTCCTTCGAGTAGTTCTTGCGTCGAGTCACAATCGGTTTTGGGTGGAGCATGAGAGTTAGCAACGAACGGCGGATGAATTTTGGGCACGGGCTCGCACGACGACAATTCTTGAGTTGTACCGGATTTGGAATCGGTGCGATTGCCGCTAATTCGCTTTTAGCAGAGGAGGGCGTTGGTACTGCTTCTGAAGCACCCGATGGTCTCCATTTGCCTCATTTTGCGCCCATGGCAAAACGTGTCATCTTCTTGACACAGTCGGGCGGGCCATCGCAACTTGAGCTGTTTGACCATAAGCCGGATTTGAAGAAGCTTGCCGGAACCAAATTGCCCGATAGCGTCAGGCAGGGACAGCGGTTGACAGGGATGACAAAGAATCAGGAACAGTTAATCTTGCCACCAGTTGCTAACTTTCGGCGGCATGGTGAGTGTGGTGCAATGATTGGCGAATGGATGCCTCATCTCGGAAAAGTTGCTGATGAGGTCTGTTTCGTGAAGTCAATGGTGACTGATCAGATCAATCATGCGCCGGCGATGACCAAGTTTTTGACGGGACATCATTTGCCGGGTCGGCCAAGTATGGGGTGCTGGGCAAGCTATGGCCTCGGCAGTGTGAATCGTGATCTTCCCGATTACGTGGTGTTGATCTCAAAAATGAAGCGTCCCAGTGATCAACCGCTCTACGATCATTACTGGGGCAGTGGTTTTTTGCCCTCTGAGCATCAGGGGGTAAAGTTACGCAACTCGCGTGACCCTGTTTTGTATTTGAACGATCCAGAGGGTTACCCGCGTTCACTTCGAAGAAAGATGCTCGATGGCCTCGGGGCTCTGAATCAGGAGCATCATCGGCGCGTTGCTGATCCGGAAATCCAGACGCGGATTCAGCAGTATGAGATGGCATTTCGAATGCAGTCCAGCGTTCCTGATTTGACTGACCTGAGTGACGAGCCGGAATCAACGTTTGAGTTATATGGGCCGGACTCGAGAAGGCCGGGCAGTTACGCGGCCAATTGCATTCTAGCGAGGAGGCTTGCCCAGCGTGACGTGCGTTTTATTCAATTGTTTCACCCAGACTGGGATCACCATTCACGCCTGACCTCATGGTGTGTCTCCCGATGCCTCGATACGGATCAAGCA
>JAKMEW010000189.1 GCA_022425745.1 Rubripirellula sp. | reverse complement strand
TTCCCATAGTGTTCGCACACCCATTCTTTAAGCATTCACTCACCCAATTTGTCGTAGGCGTTCGATGAATCCTGACAACAGCACTCACCCAACATCTTCAGAAGCGATTGATGTCGTTGCCGTCGGTGCGCATCCTGATGACGTAGAAATCGCTTGCGGCGGAACGCTCGCAAAACTTGCATTACAAGGTTATCGAGTTGGTATCGTGGACCTCACTGACGGAGAACCCACCCCGAACTCACCTGGCCCAGAAGTCCGCCAACAAGAAGCAGCCGAAGCAGCATTAACGCTCGGAGTCACTGAACGCATTCAACTCGATCTACCCAATCGCAGACTTTTTGATTGTTTTGAAAGCCGTGTCGCATTAGCCAAGGTCTTTCGTCGACTCCGCCCCAAACTCGTGCTCGGATTTGGCGCCAAAACCCCAATGGCATCACCAGACCATTGGCAAGCGATGCAAATCACCGACGCGGCCATTTTTTACAGTCGGCTATGTAAGTGGGACGAACATTTTGACGGCCTCCCTGTCCACACAATCAAACGACACCTGTATTACCGGCTTGCGGTGGAGCCAGACACAATTACGGGGTTGACCCACCATCTAACCGTGGATGTCTCTGAAACTCTCGAGCAGAAACTGAGATCGATCCAGTGCTACCACACTCAGTTTGCTCACAAGCAAGATATCCTCGAGCGAGTCCGCGCCGCAGCGGTGACAACCGGCGCGGCAGCGGGAGTGGCTGCCGGAGAATCGTTTGCAGCAGCGAAGCCGTTTGCGGTACACGACCTCCTAGCGCCCGTCCAAGGAGAAAAGTCGGAGCCAACCCGTGTGACTCTTTCGCGGGCGATTGCTCGAATCGGTGAATCTGCTCCAAAAGCCGAATCTGTTCGAACCGGGGAATCATTGGTGAACAGCGAAAAAAAAAGCCGAGCAAACGCTCGGCTTTGACTTCATTTTTTGTTAAGTGCGTCAGACCAACGCTACAAACCAGCCTCGAATGCTGGGATTCCTAGCACAGTGCCGAGCGATTGCCTTGTTAATCGTAAGCAGAACCAATGGCTAAGCCAGCGATAGGATAAAACGTACCTGGACACTAATTTAGCTACCGTGGCTTTGATCACTCAATCAGCGATCGCCAAAACGGCGTCTAGCGGCGAGCTTTTTTGACTTTGGCTCCGCCCTGTCGGACTTTAAACTTGGGGTTACTCTTGCAAATCACGTAGATTCGGCCACGTCGCTTAACAACTTGGCAGTCGGGGTGGCGGTATTTTAACGCACCAATGCTGCTAACCACTTTCATCGGATCGATCTCTCGGGACGTATCGGATAGGTTGTATTTTCTGGAATTGAAGGGGCGGAGTATAGCGCACCGGCCCCGATTCTTCAACGCCTAACGCAATCTTCGTTGCATCAAGGACATTGGATGACCAAAACTGCATATTTTGACTGTATCAGCGGCATCAGTGGAGACATGACCCTCGGAGCCCTAGTCGACCTGGGCGTGAGCGTGGAGTCCATCGAGGCGGCGGTTCAGAGTATGGGGCTACCCGACCTGAAAATCGAGGCAGAAACCGTAAAGAAATGCGGTTTTCGGGCGATCAAGGTCCACATAACCCACCCACCAGAACATGCACATCGACATCTCCACCACATCAGTGAGATGATTGACCGAGCAACCGGATTGTCTCCACGAGCCCGAGAATTGGCTCACGAGATCTTTTTGCAGGTGGCTAAAGCTGAGGCCAAAGTGCATGGTTCAACGCTTGAAAAAGTCCATTTTCACGAAGTTGGTGCAATTGATTCCATCGCCGACATTGTAGGAACGGCTTTTGCCTTGGACCAATTAGGCATCAAAAGCATCTATTCCTCGCCGATCCCAACAGGCCATGGCTCAATCACCATCGCGCACGGCCGGGTATCGGTACCGGCGCCCGCAACCGCTGAAATCCTTAAAGGAGTACCGCTGGCGGCCAGTGAAATTGAAGCGGAATTGACCACCCCGACCGGCGCAGCAATCCTCAAGGCAACCGCTGCTGGATTTGGCGCACTGCCTCCGATGCAAATCCACGAAGTCGGCTACGGTGCCGGCACCAAGGATTTCAAAGAGCAAGCCAACGTCCTCCGCGTGGTAATCGGAGAATCCGAAACCTCCAACACCTTCACCACGCATGTTGAATCGGATCAGGCGACCGTGCTGGAGACGAACCTTGATGACTGCTCTCCTGAGCAACTTGCCGACTGCACGAATCGACTGCTCGAAGCGGGTGCCCTAGACGTCTATCAAACTGCCTGCGTGATGAAAAAAGGGAGAATGGGTACGCAGCTAACCGTGCTCAGTGCAGCCCCCCGCGTTGGTTTGATGGAGTCGATTCTCTTCGAACACACCTCCGCGATCGGCGTCCGCCGATATGTCGTTGATCGGCATAAACTTCCACGTGAAAATCGAATCATAGAAACAAAATTTGGGCCGGTTCGCGTTAAGGTCGTATCGCTACCTGGTGGAGGTTCGAGACTGAAGGTGGAAGATGAGGATGCGAGAGAAGTTGCAAAGCGGGAAGGAGTCAGCAGCGACACCGTTCGGCAACACGTTCTAAAATTCCACCCCACCGAATCGATAACGGGTGAACATTGACTCCCCACCTTTTCGGACATGCCGCCTCCTGCTGCAACGGTGCTACTCGTGCCGTTGTAAAGGCGTGGCGACTCTGTGCGTTCTGTCTCCTAGCCAATCTGATGTTTGGAGCGACCTCGGGGAATACAACGGCACAAAACTGGGCTCAATGGCGAGGTCGTGAGAATCGTGGCTTCACCGATGCCAACCCACCCATTTCATGG
>JAKMEW010000178.1 GCA_022425745.1 Rubripirellula sp. | reverse complement strand
CATCTCAACTACCTCACCGCTTATCACGCACTCGTTGCCGTCGATATCGATGGGAAATTAATTAGCGTTGAGGTCAATGATGAGAACATGGTTTTTGACTTGGCTTCGCTTTCGAACCAAACCTTGGCCGGCCAAACATCAGACGGAGATCTAATCATCCTCGAGGACGAATCAAAGGGAATAAAATTTATTGGAACAGATGAGCTCTGGAGCTTAAAAACGAATCGCAGGCTAACACCCTCGGCTCAGGCAAAGATTTCACCCGATGGAAAGTTCATCTACCAGATTGATATTTTTGGTGCGTTGTACCAAACCGCCCTTTCTCCAAACACTAGCACCAAGACGATTCTGGATAACGGTGTAACCGATTTCGCTGCCATTCCTGGGAAAGTTGCTGCACTTCAATCTTCCGCCGAAGGGATGCAAGCTTCTGAATTAGTTCTGATCGACAGTAGGACGGGTCAGGTTTTAGGGAACACTCAACTGCCACAAGAAGCCACCAAAGTTTGCATTTCTCAGTCGGGAGATCAAGTTGCGGCAGCACTCAAAGACGGATCGATTGCCGTCTTCGATGCGACGAACCTTTCTGCTGTCACCACGCTGCAGAGCTCCAGCGAGGTCTCTTCCTTGGAATTTAACCCGCAGGGTAGCAGCTTATTTGTTTGCACTTCGGACGGTGAGATCCGTCTTCACCCGCTTCGGTCAAACGGCAGTATCACCACAGAAGACAGTGGCATTGTTGGGTTGGAGTTCATCGAGAAGCCGAATGAACTTTGGATCCTTGCCTGCTCAAGAAATGGCAAGATTAGAATTTGGAATACCATGGATCTTGTCGAGCCAATATGTAGTCTTGCGGGTATCGAAGGTCCCATTGAACATTGCTGCATCGATGAGGAAGGCGAAAACCTCATCGTCACATACGAGGACGCTTACCGATCAACCTGCATCTGGCCGATTTCTCAGTTTGCACCCTCGGAATCACCGATCGAGCCCATAAGCACCATTGAGTCAAAGGCATTGGTTAAGTCGGCTGCAATCTCGCGAGACGGTCAGATCCTTTTTGCGGGGTTGGAAAAATCTGGCATTTCAGCGTTACGCATCGCCGACGGAAAGCAGATGGCTTCGATTAGCGGCCATCGTTTGTCGGTGGAAAAGATTGAGCTTACCGATGAGAACATTTTGATTAGTTACGGTAAAGACAATCAGATCATGGCGTTGGATTTAACAGGCACACCGTTTGAATCCGAGGGTGGAGTACGCCGAGAAGCCATGAAGATGGTGATGAACACGAGCGAAATCCACCGGAGTCCCACTGTGGATCAGGCCGACGAACCGAATCAAAGAATTGCACGACAGGCAATTAACGAAAACCGCCCCCCCGCCCAATCGATCGAACTAATTACAGGCGACGCAGCGATAATCAAGCAAGCGGCATCGATTACCAGTCAACTGATGAAATTGCTTGCAGAACCGGACGGCGACCCAACGATGATTTCGGAATTGAGACGGCAACTCGCGCCGTTCAAGCAAGAAATTCGTCAAGCAAGTCGAACTGGTCAAAATCGAACCTCACCTCCAACGAACTTCACTAATCTGATTTTCGAAAGTGAAACCGACTACGCTTTTGAACAAGACGACCTTGATCGCTCCGTAGCCGTGCGATTTGACAACAACAAACTATATGCATCACGTTCATCAGTAAAAGATGTTCGCCCAGCAAGCAATCATTCGGTGCAGCAGTTAAATGGATTCGGAAGATTACAGGCTTGGGATCATGCCTACACCGGACTTGAACTGAGAGACTGGCGACTCGAAAAACTAGCAGTTCAAAATATTATCCCGATGGAAAACCAACTCGGGGCGATCACCGTCCCGACCACAACCGAGTTTCATCTCAACGGAATTGCTTCAAATCAAGGCGTTTCCACCGCTTGGGCTTGGAATACAGCGAAATCGCAATTGGCAAAAGGGTTGGCAAGTGGATTTCGTCTAGAGAACGAGGTGCTGCAAATCTACGATCTCTCAGCTAATCCACCTCTTCGGGACGCCAAGCCAGTATGGTCATACAAAGCTTACGATGAGGTCGTTACGGCAATCGCATTTGCAAATCAATCTGACCATATTGCTTTCGCTGTCCGTGGCCCAAAGACTCACCGAGTCGTTATTGCGGATCCTAAGCAAAACAGCTTCTACCAGGTCGAAGAATTCGAGCACGACACGGAATGGATTCAGTCCTCAGAGAATACAACGATCGCTCGTACCTTTGCGGACATCACCTCCAACACTCGCCTCAGTCCACAATCAGCGACGCGTCGCAGCACTTCATCACGCAATGCGATCATCGGAGTTGATGAACTCGTCTTCTCATCCGACGACAAAGTGCTGCTCAGTCACGGACAATACGGCACAGATGGCTATAAACTCAATCGATGGAATGTAATTTGGGAGGGTGACGCGAAAATCAAAGAGACTCGCAAGTCGGTTAAAGAATTGGTTGATGCCAAAAATCCAGTCATTGACACCTCGCGGGGACGTGGGATTTGGTTCATCGAGAACCCTCGCTCAACATTTGAAACCAATGGTGAGGCAGCAGCATCCATCCATCGAGGGACGCAATATCGTATTCTCGCGATGACGCCAAATGACTTCTCAGTGATCAATATGAACTCAGGGAAGGCAGAAGAGTCCATCGAGTTTCCAACCTCTCGGCAAACAACACCCGTTCATGACGTTTCAAATGATGGTCACTGGTTAATGCTCGGTGATGCGAGTGGTCGAGCCTATGTCTGGGATTTACTAAAACGCCGAAAGTTCTCAGTCACGATCGATCGTGAAACGGAGCGTACACTTGCCGCTGAAGGAGACACGATCGAGCAATCAACAGATCGGCCCGCCCACACCGGCCCCATTGCAGGAGTCGCTCTATCTGATCCTGATCCAGGCCGAGACTATCCTGCATTTGCTGCGACGTTGGGTGAGGAAAATCGCATTAAGGTGTGGGAACTGTATCCAATCTTGGATGAAGAAAGAGGCGTTCGCTCGAAAAGACCAACGCGATACCCAGTCTCGCAGCGTTAGATGCACAACCTTCGACCTATCCGAACCAGCTTCTCTTGAGTACCTTTGGTGCAGCACCATCTAGTGCCAAACCAATGATCGTACTCACGAGAATTATCATGACGAATTCATCTCTTGATCCCGCTCGCTTCCCAGAGACGGGGCGACTGGCTGGAGTCGATTTTGGCACGGTTCGGATTGGCATTTCGATCTGTGACCCAGATCGAATCCTCGCTAGTCCGCTCGAAATTCACCCAGCAGCTAATTGGCGAGATGATGGTGAATACTTTCGCGAATTGGTTCGGCTGGAAAAGATACAAGGCTTTGTTGTAGGCCTTCCGATTCACTGTGACGGCAATGAAAGCCAAAAGAGTGGCGAGTGCCGTGAGTTTGCCAAGTGGCTTTCCGAAGAGACTGGAATTCCAGTGCGTCTTTTTGATGAACGCTTCACGACTGCTGATGCGAAGAGACGCATGCAATCGGGTGGATACTCGAGGGAAAAAGAGAAGAAAAGGCTCGACGCAGTCGCTGCTCTTGTCCTCTTAGAATCCTTTATTGAAGCCGCTCGATACCATCAGGAAACTCCGGGTGAAGATGCGGATGCTCCACCACAAGACAGTCGAGGACTCGACGCGTAAGAAGTCACAGGCGTCGACAGAATACTATCGACGCTTGAATTATCTAAACGATCATTTGCTGAAGTAAATCGCTCTCGATCACCTCAAGATCGTTCATGGAAGTCCTTTGGTTCGGCTTCCTTTGAAATACAGTCTTGGCACTCACTAGGCTGCAGGACCTGTCAGAGTGTCCAAAAGCTCATTCAAGCGACGCTGGGCTGATTCACGTCGATTCTTTCGCTCCTGCGTTGACCACTGTGACTGAATGACACGCACTCTTCGTGAGATCTCCAAATCCGATGGAAGTGTCTCATTGTGCGACGAAGTTGTCTCAGTTAGCGACGATAGATCTTTGATTGCGGTTAACATGGCAGCAAATCCTTGATGAAACACGGGTGGAAACACCTGAGTGATCAGGATTAAGCCCAAATTGGCTTAACGGATGAATCAATGTGCAATCAGCGTGCCAATCAACACAACTGTCAAAAAGTTATCCGTTTTCTCGACGAATTCCCCGATCACGTTGAGCAAATCGCAGCGATGCCCCAAAACGAACCTAAGCCGATCTCATTCATCACTCCACGTCGCTACAAAATCTTGAAACTCTTGCAACTTGCGTTCAGGTAGTAGCAAGATCTCAAAATCACCACACTCCTCACCCTCCCGACCGATGATCGCCGAGCAAAGCTGCAAAAACGTCTCCTTGGTGCAGAATCCATGAAGGTCGACATACTGGAGTTGGTGCGAGGCATCGTAGATGATGCCATAGATCTCATCCGTCCCAGGCTCGCGCATCCAAGCAAATGAGCCGTCGAGCTCAAAGCAAAGGCTTGGTAATTGCTCCATCCTCAGCCTGGCCGCATCAAAGCTTGTGTTGATTGGATCACGGTCGCGTCCATAAAGATAAAGGTGGAACGGACGTGATTTCATCATGGTTGACCAAGTATTCCCAGAGTCAGATCGATAACACACGCAACAAAAAAGAATCGCTAGTGCGAGAGGATAACACGCTAAGGCACAGTTAAAGTCACCTTAACTGCAATTCACCTATCTTTGTCATCCTCGGTGATAGTTTAGCTGCCAATCAATTCTGGGATCGGTCGTCCATGATCAACGATAGGGGTGGGACGACCATTGAGATCTTCAATGAACACCTTCGATGAATCGATCCCAAGGTGGTGGTAGATCGTGGCAAGAAAATCGCCCGCATCGCAGTGCCGCTGGATCACATCCTCACCGCGTCGATCCGTGGCGCCGATACATTGCCCCGGTGTGATTCCGCCACCGGCCCAAAGATTACTGAAAGCCCGCGGCCAATGATCTCGCCCAGGTTGCTTGGTTCCTGCGGCGGCACTTGCATTTCCCGCTCCGGTACTTGGCTGGTAATTCACTTTGGGTGTCCGCCCAAACTCACCGGTGACCACCACCAAGACGCGTTGATCCAAGCCTCGCTCATGAATATCTTCAATCAATGCGCTCACGGCTTGATCATAAGCTTCCGCACGGAATCGCATTGCATCAAACACATGGTGATTTACCGCATGATCATCCCAGTTATTGACTCGGCCACACAGCGGACCACGAAGACTCGTTGTTAAGACTTCGACCCCGGCTTCAACCAACCGTCGTGCCATCAAAAGCTGCTGACCCCAAGAATTACGACCATAGCGATCACGAGTTCGATCATCCTCCTTGGTCAAATCGAACGCTTCCTTGGTATTCGGGTTAGTGAGAAGCGTGAGTGCCTGAGTTTCGAATTGATCCAATGCGTCGAGTTCTCCATAGACATCAAACGCCCGCTGGAGATTATCAAGGCTCTTTCTCAATTCCACTCGGCGGTTGATACGATTCATCTCCCGTTGATCAGCGAGTCCAATATTGGGGACGCTAAAATTAGGTAGACTCGGATCTCCAGTTACAGAAAAAGGTGAATAAGCATCACCCAAATAAGCTGGCCCGTTGTAGGTAGTCGGTGGATTCACGCCGACGTATCGCGGCAAAGGATGATTCCGAGGACCTTCCTGAGCTCTCAAGTAATTGGCTACCGACATCCAGTCGGGCAACTTGGGCTTCGGTTTATCACGTGTGTCGGGGTCACCGGATAGCATCTGCATTGATCCTGCTGGATGCCCCGCCGCCGTCTGATGCATTGACCTCAGCACGCAGAACTTATCTGCGATTGCTGCCTGACGAGGCAACAACTCAGAAAAATGCACTCCCGGTACCTTGGTGGGAATCGTTCGAAACGGGCCTCGATATTCGCTCTCGGCCTGTGGCTTGGGATCGTAAGTATCAATATGCGAACAGCCGCCTGGCTTCCACACCATGATCACGGCAGTCCGCTCTTTTCCCGACGCCGAGTCACTTGGGTTCGCCGCTCGAAGCCTCAGCATCCCCGGCAAACTGAGGCTAGCAAATCCAGCCAGACCCATGCGTAAGAAACCTCGACGCTGTTCGGAAATCGGTCCGGGACAATGCGTTAGTGAAGGGCCACGACGCACTGAAGACGCATAAAACGGATCACTCATGGCTTATCCTTTGCAATCACGCGAACTTGGATCGGCTGCGAAACCACGATATCAACAATGTCTTTTGATTTCGCTCGATCGGTACAGCGTTTAACATCTCGTTCCGCAGTACCAATCTGGTTTTGAATCATCTTAAGCGAAGCTTCTATCGTCGCTAATGTTTCCGTCGCTTTTGTCTGTTCTTGATCGACCGTTGCAGATACTCGCTCTTTGGTCTCGGCAAGGCGATTGGCTAGATCACTTTCATCGGCGCGTAGACGACTTAAAACATCTTCGGCCGTAGCGATCGAGTCGACATAGTATTGATACTTGGCGACGGCTCCCCCGTAGAAAGCAATGATGTGATCGCCCACGGGAAGAGGATATTTTGCAAGATCAATGGTTACCTCAGAGTGATCCACATCGAGAGGGATCTCGGTACGAAACCCTTCCAAGCCTTTGCCAAAAGCTTTCACATTCATCACGGTCCCAGAGAATTCCGAGCGTCTGAGATGGATCAAGGGAAGTGTCAGTTTTCCTCCCTGATCGACCTCCCATCGCTTTTCTTCCCGAGGCTCAATCGACAAAGGAGCAACTTCTTCTCCACTAACCGATACCCAAACCGATTTCAGCAGCCTCGGAGCTGGTATTTCCTGCCAATGGTCCTTAACGGGCCAAGCCATCGAAGCGATCTCACCACGCCTCTCAACCTGTTCGCCTTCAATCTCAGCACGAGCGACGAAAACCGCCTGACTTCCACCCGCCGGTGCTCCCTGATCCGCGGTCACAAGGATCATGCCGTGACTATGACCTTCGGGTATATGAACCCCCTGCGCCGTAACCCCATCGGGAAGATTCTCAAGAAACAACTCAATTGCTC
>JAKMEW010000176.1 GCA_022425745.1 Rubripirellula sp. | reverse complement strand
TCATGAACGTGGAAATCGAGTGTCCCGAGGATTTCCAAGGTACCGTCGTCGGCGATGTTATTCGCCGACGTGGAATCATGACCAGCAGCGATGTGCTCGAAGGTACAAGCGTCATCAAAGCAGAGGTTCCGCTAGCGGAAACCTTTGGATATGCAACCGACCTCCGCAGTATGACTCAAGGTCAGGGTACCTTCACCATGGAACTTGCGGTTTACCGCCAAACCCCAAGTAACGTGCAAGAAGAAATTATCGAAGCTCGTCGCCAAGCGAATGCCGCCAAGTAATCCTTCGCCGCAAGAGAGCAACATCTAAACCCACAAACGGCAACCGAATCTCGGTTGCCGTTTTTTTATTGGCGACACATCTACCGCTATCGACTCAAACGATAGCCCCACCATCACCCGATGACCTCTCCACGTGATACTCCTTGCTAAACCTCGCCGTGACACCTCGAGCCATGCGTTTCCCCTTCCATCAACGAGACGGTATGATCGGATCTAAAAAAAGCCGACAATTAGCTTTCAAAACAAGAAACGGCCTTGATCTGTGGTCGACGATGACGGATCAACTTTCAAAATCATTGATTCCTTCATCGCATTTCATGGCAACCTGATCATGCACCTCAATCCCATCAGATCCTTGGTCGCAATCGTACTGCTACCACTGTTCTTCGCTGCGTCATCAAACGCAGAGGAAAATGGCCCAACCAATTTCATCATCTTCATTGCTGATGACATGGCTTGGGATGACAGCAGCCCGTACGGCAACGAGTCCGTCAGAACTCCAAATCTCGATCGTCTTGCAGAACAGGGAATGCGATTCGACCGAGCTTATCTCACGTGCTCTTCGTGCAGCCCGAGTCGCTGTTCGATACTAACCGGACGATACCCGCACAACACGGGAGCAGGCGAACTCCACCTCCCGCTGCCAGCCGATCAAATTTTGGTAACTGAACCACTTAAGAAAGCGGGGTACTGGACGGCAGCAGTTGGCAAGTGGCACCTTGGCGAAGCCGTCACCAGTCAGGTGGATTATCGACAAGGATCCAGGCCCGCTGAAATGGGTGATGCCTGGGTAACCGCTTTACGTGAAAGACCATCCGACAAACCATTTTTTATCTGGGCAGCCCACACCGATCCTCACCGTGCTTACAGTCCAGGTGCGGTTGAACCACCACACGATCCGTCCAAGGTCAAATTACCGCCGTTCTTTCCCGATACGCCGCTCGTGCGAGAAGATCTCGCTCTTTACTACGACGAGGTTTGTAGGTTCGACCAGCACATCGGAATGGTGCTTGATGAACTTGAGAAGCAATCACTGGCGGAATCAACGATGGTATTAGTCATTAGTGATAACGGACGCCCTTTCCCTCATTGCAAGACCATGGTGACAGTGCCAGGCGTTCGCACCCCCTTCATTGCTAAAGTTCCAGGATACACCCCCGCTGGCTCGGTCAGTCAACAGCTTGTCAGCTCGCTCGACATCGCCCCAACCATACTCGATCTTGCTGGAATCAAACCGCCGCAAAGCATGCAGGGGCGAAGTCTACGGCAGACCCTCGCTGACCCAGCAGTGAAGCATCGCGATTATGCGTACGCTGAGCACAACTGGCATGACTACAGGGCATACGAGAGAGCTGTCTATGATTCTCAGTACTGCTACCTGCGAAATTGGCTGCCCGGCACACCCGCAACACCTCCAGCAGATGCCGTAAACAGTATCACTTACCGTGAAATGAAGCGTCTTTACGATGAGGGACGTTTAACGGATGAACAACGCTCATGCATGGTTGCACCTCGAGCAGAAGAGTACCTCTTCGACACCGCTAATGATCCTAATTGCCTCGTAAACTTAGCGAACGAACCTTCTCTAAAAGAACGAAAGAGTCAACTTCGCGAAGCATTAGATCGGTGGCAGGAAGTAACCGAGGATTCATTCCCCGGTGAGGAACGACTCACACCAGACGGGTTCGACCGCAACTCGGGACAACGCATGATCAACGGCTCGCACCCGCGACTCGTGAAACCGAAGAAGGCTAAACCCACGAAGAAGTGAGTCGGCTTGCATGGACTGGATAAGCCTCGCCCTCATCTCGGCAATCTTCCTCGGGCTGTACGACATCGCCAAAAAGGCCTCGTTGACTGACAACGCGGTTCCAGTTGTCCTTTTGGTTAACGTTGCCACTGCTGCCGCGATTTGGTCGATTCCACTTGCCTTGGTGATGTACCCCACAGTCAGCGGATCGATTGGGGTTCCAGATCAGTGGCTCAGTGACTGGAACTGCCTCAAAGATCTTAGCCGATGGGATCATCTGCTACTCTTTCTCAAGTCGCTGCTGGTGGGCAGTTCTTGGATCGCGGCTTTTTACGCTCTCAAACATCTCCCAATCTCAATCGCCACCCCGATTCGATCGACAAGTCCCATCTGGACCATCCTGCTCGCGGTGATGTTCATGCAAGAACGTCCCACCGCGAATCAATGGATTGGCGTTACGATCACGCTCATTGCATTTCTTGCTTTTTCGCGAGTGGGTGCCAAAGAGGGAATCGAGTTTCATCGTGATCGATGGATCCTGCTAATCATGATTGCCACCGTCCTTGGTGCGATCAGCTCTCTCTACGACAAGTATCTGCTGCAAACGATGGCAATGTCTCCCGAGCCGGTACAGGCGTGGTTTTCCATTTACTTGGTACCGGTGATGATACCGCTAACCGTTCACTGGTACCTTCGAGACAGAGACGCATCACCCTTTCAGTGGCGTTGGACCATCCCCGTGATCGCCATCTTTTTATTGATTGCGGACTACGCTTACTTCTACGCAATCACACACGAGCAGGCTCTCATCTCGGTCATCTCACCCATCAGGAGATCATCCATCGTGATCCCGTTTCTATTCGGTGTGACTCGGCTGAAAGAAGTCAATTGGCGAGCCAAAGCACTCTGTATCGCGGTGCTGATGATCGGCGTGATTCTGCTTAGCAACTCTTCTGCGTGAGTGCATTGACGCTGCTTGAACAGGAGACCATTGAGCGAGGCAGGACAACACTACGGACCACCCCGACAATAATTCATTCCGATTCACCAAACAGTAGCGATGGTCAATCAAACAGAAGATGCATCGAACGGTCAAATTGACCGTTGGTCATCACCAGTTCGATACCTGAATCCTTGGCTCGCTGAATCTTGTCCGCTTGAACGTGAGGGCCAAACGCAATCACTTTTGCAGCCGGACATCGCTCGTCGCACTGGGACTTGAGTGTTGCAGCAAGCCCGCCCCTAGTACCTAGATCTAGCACCACCGCTCGAACATCGTCGAGAGAACCATCGGGTAGGTTCCCTCCAAAGGTGAATAGGAATCCTGATCGCTCGGCGACGCTACGCACCCGCGAGGCAAACATCAGATCGCCCGAGAGCATGACGATGCGTCCCAATGATTCAGTATCACCGCTGGACGAATCTCCACCAGCAGCCCGACTAGCCGAGCCGCTGGGATTGTTACTCGATTCGTCACCGAGATCAGATGGCTGCGTCATCACGCACGCTTTTCCATTTCCGATTTCATGAACTGCAAGCCTTCGGCCGCTAGCACCAATTCATCATCAAACATGCGTCGCCAAATTCGAGTTGCAGCGGCTAGCTCGGGCAGAGCCAAGCCGAAAGCTTCAATGACGAGCCAGCTATCGAAGCCGGACGCTGCGATCGCATCGAAATTCTCTTTCCAATTGATCCCGCCTTTACCGGGAGTGCTTCGATCGTTTTCACTGATATGAATGTGAAAGAGTTTATCTCCACCCGCGTTGACCGCATCAGTGATCGATTTCTCTTCGATGTTGGCGTGGAACGTGTCGTACATCATTCCGCAAGCAGGGTGATCGACTTCGCGAACGAATCTTGCTGAATCAGCATGAGCATTCAACAGGTAGGTTTCAAAGCGATTGAGTGCTTCGACGCCAAGTTTAACGCCGACCGATCCAGCATGCTCAGCAACTTCCCGCATGCAATCAACGCCCCACTTCCACTCATCCTCGGTAGGACCAGCGCCCGAGAACAAACCGAGCGCGGAGTGATACGGACCGACGAGCGTTTCAACTCCGGCTGAAGCACAGCAATCGAGCGTTCGCTTGGTCAGTTCAACACCTTTAGCTCGAACGGCAGCATCGGGAGAAATTGGATTATCCTCCTCGCCACGAACCGTCACACCGGTACGCTCCAATCCGAGCGAATCCAATTGCTGTCCGATCGCGGCATAATCGAGATCAAGGTTGAAAATCGGCAGTTCAACTCCGTCATACCCGATCTCCTTCAACTTCCCGCAGACTTGAAGGATGTCATCGGTGACCTCACCGGACCACAGCAAAAGGTTCATTCCATACTTCATATCGTTTTGATTCTCGTATTTAAGGACTCAAAAGTAATTTTCTTATTCCTGCTTTTCGGCAAAGAACGCGACATCGAAACCCGCAAGTAATTGATAACGTCGAGATTCTACCAATTTCTCAGCCTCGGGTAGCCACCCCAACAGCGAACTTGGCAGCGGTTCTAGGCCGACTCGGTTCATCACCTGATTCAAACGAAATAACAGGCTTTCTGGCTCCAGGTAATCGTACAGGAACCGTATCTCCGCAAACCGTTCAATCACCGGCACGAGCCCACTGGTCGGCTTTCCGGTCAGCTGATTGACGCACCGCTGGATCGTTTCCGCACCAACCTCACTAATTGCCTCGTAATAGCGAGCGGCCAGCGAGGGGCTGCTTTTGATCCAGATGCCATCGAGCAACATTTCAATCAAAATATGCCCGACGAAGGTGGGGCGAAAACCTGCGTCCCCCGGTAAACGATCACGAAGCTGAATCGCAAATTCAAGATTCGTACTCACGAACGCTTCGGTTCCGTGAAACCATCGATCGTCCTCATGATGCTGAATGACGCCTCGAGCAATCTCGCGAAGTTCTGGATCAGCAGCATCCATAAACGGTTTCGCCTGCCGACTCCGAGCACGAATTTTACGATCAACCACGCTGAGCCAATCCGGGACGCCCGTAGCAACCGCCATCGCGGGACAATCGAGATACGGAATGGCATGCGAGAGAAAATTCATCCCGTGAGAGTAAACAGAAATCGCGACACCAGCTACCCAGATCCTCCGGCGAATCACATCACCAAAAAGAAGAGGCCGCTCAAAATCGATCGCACTCTCAAAAGATGCCAAAAAATTAAAAAAACTGGCTTCTTCCCCCGATCCAAATGAGTGCGGCAACACGATTTTCGTGCTAATCTTCCCACGTCCAAGGTGAGGCAACTTTGCTCCAAACTGGAGCGGTCGCCTGCGCGGAACACAATCTTTCATCAAGTGTGCTTTTGGGAACCGAAAACGCTATGCCCATTCAGATTCGCTGCAAGTGTGGAAAATCACTTAACGCTCCCGACGCAGCCGCCGGTAAGGCAGTGAAATGCCCGAGCTGTCAGTCCACCCTGAAGGTCCCAGCGAAATCCGCAGCAGGCGCAGCGGCTCCAACAGCTCAGAGGACACCGCCCAAACCAGCAGCGACGCCCGACAACGATCTCGATGACCTATTCAACGAGGAAGGGTTCGCGGCAAAGGTTGAATCCGTCTGCCCTTCGTGCCGAGAAGCGATGGCGGCAACCGCAGTGCTATGCACGAAGTGTGGATTCCACAAAGAGAACGGTATCAAGTTCGAATCTCACAAGACCGCGGGAGTCGACATCGACCACGGAACCTTGGCTCTACAGAAAGCTGAATCCGACATGATTCAAGCCGCCGAGATGCAGAAGAAACTTGCCAGCGGCCCTGGGATGCCTTGGTGGGGACTCGCGCTCGTGTTGTTTGTGATGGGCAGTGGGTTGGTGATCGCCGTCCTTGCGGTCAATGCCTCACGTCGAGTTGATGCGGCTGCACCGGCAAATCCTATGGCACTCTTCTTCACACTAACAGCCGTAGCCTTTGGTATCGTTGCAGCAGGCGCTTATCTAATGATCTTGGTACACGCGTTTAAACAAAGCCCGAAAGACGGGGTTAAATGCTTTTTGCTCTTACCCCTGCTCCCCATCTACCACCTTATCAAGAACTTCAAGGAAATTTGGCGATACAGCTTTGTCTTACTCCTGACAGCCGCTATCGCTACTGGTTTCGGATTGGCTGCGGACAATGCATTCAAGAATCCGCCACCTCCAAAGAAAGCGGATAAAAGATGATCGTCACTCGCCTGAGCTAGCCGGAAGAAACGTTGGCATTGGTCGCTGTGCCGAGTCAGTGGTGGAGCTTAAGACCGAACTCTTCGGCTCACTCGATGTCGCTCCAGCGATCACCTGCCGATCCTTTCTGTAAGACGGGATCGTGATCGCCGGTTGATTTTCCCCTTCGTTTCTACGCAGAGCCCCGCGTCGAATCGTGGTTGTCGTCAGACCACTGTTGGGCAAGTTCTCCGAACGTGTGGCCGCCAAGTATTCACGATACTTCGGCGACAATCCAGCAACTTTATCTGTCGACTGAAGAGAAGTATCTTTTCCTGGCAGTAGCATCGTCGCGGGAATTCCCTGAATTGTCGCTCCACTGGCTGCCTGAAACGAAGTTACCAATGAAATACGACGCTGTTCTCCACCCGCTGCGTCCCACGGTAGCCAGATACTGTATGAAGCTCCGAGGTCAGACTGGCCGAAGTGGCGGGTGAGTTGCTCGGGAGTAAAAACGAAGCGTTTTACACCTTCATCGGGATCATCAGTGTTCTCATCAAATCCGTGGATGGTCAAAGTACCGTCGACCGGAACCGGCTGCGACTTCTCGTTGTAGAAAAAGACACGACCACCAAATCCACGTGTCGGGGTGCGTCCGACTTGGATCAAGGTATCGGGCGTCCAAGTCGCAGCGAGCTTAACCGGATTCGGATAGGGCTCTGGAACCGCGTCTTCGTCATCATCACCCACCCAAGGAAGCCGGTCAAAAAAGCTGCTTTTACCGCCCTGAACATTGTGGCTCAGCAAATTTCGATCTGGACTTGTGACACATCCAGTCGCAGCGGCCGCAACGGTCGACGAAAGAGCAGTGATAAAAACACGTCGACTTAAACGCATGATAGATCCGAAAACCAAATGGGATGCATTGAGCAGGCTGAGGAGCGAACGACAAAACTCTCTTCCGTCACACAACTACCGAAGAACACTGCCGGTGAATTTGGCAGAAGGCACCGATGCCTCCTCGGACGATTCTGGGTTGCCCGCTTGCACCGTATCATTACCAGTAACGGCTTGCGGATCCAACTGCCCCTGCTCCGTCATGATGGTGAATGACTGAATCGGGCGACTCGCCGTCATCGCTTCACTCGTAGAAGGCTGATGGATAACGGATGCCTGATCAGCCTCATTGATCACGCTCGGTGCCTTGTTTCGATCGCCGTTGAGATACTGATTGTATTCATCGGTGTGAGGGTACGCGGTCGGCGTGGGGTAACCCTCTCCAGGAAAAACCTGCGCCTCCGGTGTAGGTCTTTTACGGAGGTCATCCACGGTTGGCTGCAAGTCTGGATAGATGGTTGAGCCAACAGCTGGTCCCCAGAGACCGTAGCCACCACTCATTCCAACATCACCGTGTGCTTCGACCACATCGGCTAGACACCAACTCATTCGACTTGACTCGACTTGCTTGACGTAATCGAGGTCTTCCTCGCCCGTAACAAGCATCGGGGTCAAAAAGACGAGCAACTCCGAGCGAACTTCCGTCTCACGGTCATACTTGAAGAAGTTCCCGAGAAGTGGAATGTCTGCGATGTAGGGCACACGACTGCTAGCAGCGGTTCGCTCTTTCTGGATCAATCCCCCGAAGATAACCGTCTGCCCACTGTAAGCCGCAACCACACTTTGGGCTGTGGTTTGAATGATGTCGTTGATCAAAACGGTTTCATTACCGGAGCCAGTTGGCACGGTGGTGCCGTTGTTGTCATCCCGTGCCGATCGCGTTGCATCAACATCCATGATGATCAATCCATCCGCACCCACTCGAGGGCGCACGCTCATGATGAGACCAACCTCCGAATCCTCGGTGACCACCTGTGATCCTTGAAGTCCATTGTTGATCACACCGGTGACTCGTGCAATCAGTCGACCGACCTGCACGAACCCTTCAGTGTTGTCCATCGTCATGATCTGAGGACGGCTAAGGATCTGCAATCGCGATGCGTCTTGTAACGTTCGCAGCAGCAGACTCACCGAATCGCTAGCTGCACTGAGCACAAATCCACCGTAACCGAGGCTTTGGTTGATCTGTCCCACACCAAAACTGGAGACACCGCGAGTGGCCAGGTTGTTGTTCCCACCGGCGGTCGCCCGAGTGACAGCATCGGCTGCGATTCCTCGATCGTACAGCAATGAGTCCTGTAGACCTAATTCGCCCCCGATTTCGAAGGTATCATCCAAACGCACTTCGGCGATCATCACCTTGATGAGAACCATCGGTGGACGTCGATCGAGCTGGTCGATCATCCGGCGAACGTCTTCGTACATGCGAGGCGAAACACTCAGCAAAACGCTGTTGCTAACCGGCTCAGCAACAACGATCAAATCACGATCGGGCAGATCAAACGGTCCAAGTCCCTGCTGGAACTGCTGGATGGTGTTGACGGTCTGTGTCCGCTGCTGGACATAGGTTTGGATTGCAGTTGCAACATCGGTCGCGGTCTGATGGCGAAGCCAGATCACTTCAGTGATTCGATCAGCAAAGCCTTCGCTATCGAGTCTCAAGAGAATACTTTCAACCACGTCGAGATCATTTGCGCCACCGCTGACGATGATGCTGTTGGTTCGCTGATCAGTTGTGAAACGCAGTGGGACCAGCGAGCTTTCGCTTGCCGCGGTCGAAGAAGGTAGATTACCAACCCCAACACTCGTGCCCTGCGTTGCCGAATCGTCACCAAAGAGAGTTTGCAGCGAGGTAGTCAACTGCAACGCATCGCCGTTCTCGATCGTGAACACTTTAACGAGTGATTCGATCCCGGGTGACTTATCCAATTGACGAATGAGCTCGCCGATCAGTGCCATGCTGGTGGCCGGAGCGCGAACAACAATGGCGTTGCCGCCACTATCCGCGGTGACAACCGCACCAGCGAGGACTCCTGAGTCAATCAGCTCCTTGTTTCGCGAATCAACCGACACGATCGACAGTGATGTGGATGGAGCGGTGAGATTGTCACTTCCTCCCTCTCCATCTCCATTGATTGCTTCTTGAAGCACCGGCGCGAGGTCTTCCGCGATTGCGTGATTGAGTGAAAAGATTTTGATCTGGCTCGATGCAGTGATATGCTCCACATCCAATTCGTTGATCAAATTGGTAGCTGCGTCAAGGTCGCGTGGAGCTGCACTGACGATTAACGAATTGGTGCGATAATCGGCGAGAATTCGCACGCGAGGACCAAGAGCGGGGCGAACATCGTCTCCGGAACCAGGTCGGTCGGTAAAGAAATCACGTACCGTTTGCTCGGCATCCACGGCCGAAGCATTTTGTAGTCTGAAGACGCGAAGCAACGTGGCGTTATCAATCGGCTGATCCAGCTTCTCTACCAACTCCATCACGCCCGAGATCGCTTCCTTGCGACCAATCAGCAGTAGTGCGTTGGGTGAGTCGAGCGACGTGATACTCACCTCGCCCTGACGTGCCGAAAGTACGTCCTGGTAAAGTTCTTCGAGAAGATCAGCGACGGCATTGGCGTCAGCATGCTTGAGGTCCACAACCTGCACATCCGGCTTCGTGACCTCACTCTGCTCCTCGATCTCCTTGATGACATCCATCACTCGTTGCACGTCACGTTTCGCACCGCGGATGATGATTGTTCCGAGCTCAGGAACGAATTGTATTTGTGTATCGCCGATCACTCCGGCTCCGCCCTCGTCGCCGGATACGCTGAAGTCTCCATCGAGTCCTTCTTGGTTGGCGAGTGGCAAAGTCGCCTCAACCTGCACACCCTCCTGGAAAGCCGCCTGCCTGAAAATCTCTGGCGGTGCAGGATCAACTGTTGGCTCTGACAGTCCGCCCATCAAACGGATCGCTCGCTGGATTGGTGCGGGCTCTGCGTGCACCAAACGAACAAGCTCCATTCTCTCAGCAGAGATTGTCTCAGGATGATCAAAGGTGCCGAGCAACCGTTCCCAACCGCCGATCGAGGAAGATGGGGACATCACTGTGATCGTATTGAGTGCTCGGTTGATCTGAACCGTCGTTCCGCCGAGTAGCTCTCCCTTGAATTGGTAAACCGCACGCTGC
>JAKMEW010000172.1 GCA_022425745.1 Rubripirellula sp. | reverse complement strand
CGCTTGATTCGTGGTCAATATGACCAGCCCGACAAAAGCCAAAAACTGACACCTGCAATCCCGGAGATAATCGGTGGGTGGGACCCAAACTGGCCCAGCAATCGCATGGGTCTCGCGCGGTGGTTAGTGAACCCCAGTCACCCTCTCACTGCTCGAGTGACCGTCAACCGCTACTGGCAGCATTTCTTTGGGCAAGGTCTTGTAAAGACAAGCGAGAACTTTGGCATCCAAGGCGAGCAACCGTCACATCCCGATCTCCTCGATTGGCTGTCCAATGAGTTTGTACGAAGTGATTGGGACGTCAAAGCAGTACACAAACGCATCGTTATGAGTGCGACTTACCGGCAGTCATCCGCGATAAGCGACACGCTGCTCCAACGCGATCCTGAAAATCGATTACTGGCACGTGGTCCTCGTCGTAGACTCTCGCCATTTGCGATTCGAGACGCCGCTTTGTTCAACAGCGGGCTGCTAAATGAAACCATCGGTGGCCCCTCAGTGAAGCCTTACATGCCTCCGGGGATTTGGAAGAGCATCTCCAATGCCAAGTACACGCAGGATCACGGCGAAAAACTTTACCGCCGCAGCATGTACACGTATTGGCGTCGCACCGTTCCTCCACCAACGATGATGGCATTTAATGCTGCGGCGAGGGAAACGTGCGTTGTCCGCAGTGACCTTACCACCACGCCACTTCAAGCACTCACGCTGCTCAACAACGTGGCGTTCATTGAATCCGCCAGATTCTTAGCAGAGAGAATGGTTGCTCCTTGGTTTACCGGTACAGCCCGCTCCGTCGAATCAAATCGAGATGCACAGCAAAAGGAATCAATCTTGCTCGATGAAGCGTCTGTCAGAGAGCGAATCCGCTGGGCTTTTCGATCGGTCACGAGTCGAGACCCGTCCTTGAAAGAAATCCAAATCCTTACGGACGATTTCGCTCTCTACAGAAAACAATTCAAGCAAGATCCAAAGGGACTCAACTCGCTGCTGGGAGTTGGTGAGAAAAAAAGTAGCGCTTCCATCGAGCCGGCAACACTCGCAGCGATGATACTCGTTGCCAACACGTTGCTCAATCTTGATGAAGCAATGAGTCAAAACTAAAAGACTCCAAAAACACGACCAAACAATTGATTGACATGAGCATCTACAACGAACTCAAATCTTGGCAAACTCGACGTGCCTTCCTTCAGGGAGGCACCCTTGGTCTTGGTTCCATCGCCTTGGGCGAACTTCATCGCAATGCCAACGCTGCAGCGGTGGAGGCGAGAAACGAGATCGGCGGTCTCACTTCGCTGCCACACTTTGCACCAAAAGTAAAACGCGTCATCTATCTTTTTCAATCAGGCGGTCCTGCACAGATGGACCTATTCGATTACAAGCCACAACTGGTTGACCGTTATGGCGAGGAAGTTCCGACTTCCGTCTACCCAGCTGAACGTAAGACAACGATGACCGCCGGGCAAGCATCGTTCCCCGTTGCACCAAGCTCCTTAGCGTTTAGACAGCACGGCGAGGGTGGCGTGTGGATGAGCGAACCGCTGAAGCACCTCGCTGATGTAGCTGATGATCTATGCGTGGTGAAAAGCATGTACACTGAAGCCATCAACCACGATCCCGCGGCAACGCTTTTCCAAACAGGTTCGGTGATTGCAGGAAGACCGAGTCTGGGATCGTGGGTCAGCTACGGCCTGGGAAGCGAAAATGCTAACCTACCCGCCTTTGTTGCACTCACCTCGAACGGCACGGCCAAGCAGGGACAGCCCCTTTACGATCGTCTCTGGGGAGCGGGATTCTTGCCCGGACGTTTTCAAGGAGTCAAGTTTCGCGGGCAAGGCGACCCGATCCTCGACTTATACAATCCCTCCGGAATGACTCGTGAACAACGACGTCGGACACTCGATACCCTCGAAAAACTAAACCATCAACAAGCCGAACGATTCAACGACCCCGCGATCTCAACAAGAATCGCACAGTACGAACTTGCATTTCGCATGCAGATGAGTGTTCCCGAACTAATCGACGTGAATAGCGAGTCACAAGAAACCTTCGACATGTACGGACCACAAGCGAAACAGGTCGGCAAGTACGCCTACAACTGTTTGCTAGCGCGACGACTTGCCGAACGTGGTGTCAGATTCATCCAACTCTATCACCGAGGTTGGGATGCTCACAACAATGCGCCCAAAGGTGTCAAAGCACAGTGCAAGGATACGGACCAACCGACCGCCGCACTGATCAAAGACCTCAAGCAACGTGGGATGCTCGATGAAACGCTCATTGTTTGGGGTGGTGAATTTGGTCGCACCGTTTACTGCCAAGGTAAACTGGCAAAGGAGAATTATGGCCGAGACCATCACCCGAACTGCTTTACCTATTGGCTCGCTGGCGGTGGTGTAAAAGGTGGATTCTCGTATGGTGAAACCGACGACTACAGCGTGAATGTGAGGGAGAACCCCGTGCATGTTCACGATCTTCAGGCGACCATCCTGCATCAGCTAGGTATCGATCACGAGAAATTGACCTTCAAGCATCAAGGCCGTCACTACCGGCTAACCGATGTGCACGGGAACGTGGTCAAGGATTTATTGAGTTAGTCTCGGATTGTGATGATCGAGTCATTGAAATGCGAAGCGTTTGGCTACCCATACAAGTTCGATGTAGCGGTGGCAATCGCTCAACCTTAGGAACCGCGTCGAACCAATTTTTGGGTCACAGTCGAAGTTGTGCCGCCAACGCCAGCGCCCACGAGGAACCCGAGAAGCCGACTCAGCGGCGGCCCGCGATGAACTCGCGACAGGGATGGATTGAGCACCTCCAATACTTGCTCGCCCAATTGCCATTCCAACGCCAGGTAGCTTCCTGCAACTCCTCCAAGCACGACCCCAACTAACAACCACGGGCTGGTTTTAGAACTGTCGATGCCGAACCGCTGGTGCAAACGCCGAGTGAATCGGGTCAGTATAAGCCCGATCAGGATAAACAGGATTGCAAAACCGGCTGCAACGGTCGTCTCTCCTTTACTCACCGAGAGACCAAATAGACCACCGACACCCGCGGAGGCGAGCAGAATCAATCGGTTTCTCATCGTCATCTGATACCCCTTTTTCAACGATTCGGAGGGCTCGGGCAAGGCCCCTCTGTTAAGCCTGGCTTGGTCTGACAAAGTAACAGATAAGTGCCCAAGTCACGGACCAATCACTTTCGGATGTGTCGGATAAAACGGATTTAACTATACGGCAGGCTGGCTGGCGGTGCGTTTCCATGCCATTGAACGCCTTAAGGAGCGAAACCATTAACCGCAGCGTCTATGCTGTGACCGTTGCTGAGCATCGATGTATTAAGTGATTTGCGGCAATGTGCTGCAAGTAATGACCCAAGTAATGATCAAGGTTCAGTAAAAACCTCTAGAGTCTGATTCCGACAGACGATTCCACCAGACCATACAACTTTGTCTCATGCGTATCCGACAGCTACTCACCAATACCGCACTGTTCGCAAACACGATTTCGTTCACCTCGCAACATAAGATCAGCTCAGCGCGTTGCAATCTCGCTGCATGGGCTTTGGTCGGGCTATTCCTGCTGCCCCTTTCGCACGCAGCGGCTCAGTCAAAGCAAAACGCCAAAGGGAAAAACGCTTTATCTCAACAAGCCGAAACCTCCAAATCCGTGCCCAAGGCTTGGCGGCTTGACCGAACACCCGGCCCGACACAGCAACAATCCATTGACACCGAAGAAGGAACGTGGATCAATCTCGATGTCAGCCCAGATGGAAAGACGATTGCTTTTGATCTCCTAGGTGATCTCTACACGATGCCCATCACCGGTGCTGATGGACGGGAAAAAAGAGGCTTCCCCAAAAAGCTTACCAGCGGCGTGTCATGGGATATGCAGCCACGGTTTAGTCCGGATGGAAAGTCAATTGCGTTCACAAGTGACCGCACGGGTAATAACGGAAAGGCTGGGGACAATCTTTGGATCCAACCACTCAGCGGCGGCAAGCCAACCCAAGTCACCAACGAAACCTATCGACTACTTAATGGCCCCGCTTGGTCACCCGATGGCAAATACCTCGTTGCACGCAAACACTTCACCAGCCGGCGATCTCTCGGAGCTGGAGAAATGTGGATGTACCACCGTGATGCTATCTCCAACGGTGCAACCGGCGGACTACAACTGACCAAGCGTGCGAATCAGCAGAAAGATGTTAACGAACCGATCTTCTCACCCGATGGACGTTACCTCTACTACTCCTACGATGCCACGCCAGGTGACACCTTCGAATATGACAAAGATTCGACACAGGGCATCTACGCAATCAAAGCACTTGAATTAGCGAGCGGTAAAAGTGAGGTCTTGATTCGAGGAGCCGGGGGAGCGTGTCGCCCAACACCATCGCCGGATGGCAAAACGATTGCTTTCGTTCGCCGAGTGGACGGAAAAACCGGACTGCATCTGTTCGACATTCAATCTGGCAGTGTTCGATTGATTGACGATCAACTTGAGCGAGACATGCAAGAGGCTTGGGCGATTCATGGCGTCTACTCTGCGTTTGCGTGGAATCCAGATGGCAAATCGATCGTGATTTGGGCCAAGGGAAAAATTCGCCAGATCAATATCGAAACGGGTGATTCCGAAGTCATCCCGTTTCGCATTCAAGACAAACGGACCGTAAAAGAGGCGGTTCGTTTTCCGATTCCGGTCGGCGAAGATGAGTTCGATGTCAAGATGCTGCGATGGGTGGCAACATCCCCTCAGGGAGACCGCGTCGCGTACCAAGCACTTGGGCATCTGTACGTGAAAGATCTTCCAGATGGTGAGCCTCGGCGCCTAACCGATCAAGAGACACACTTTGAGTTTTACCCGAGCTTTTCACGGGACGGTCGCTATCTTGCATTCACTACTTGGAACGACCAGAAACTTGGCGCCGTACGAGTCGCCTCAGTTGCCGAAGAGACAAACGAAACTTGGGAAGTCACCAGCGAACCGGGTCATTACGTGGAACCCGTCTTCTCACCTGATGGCAGCACCATCGTGTATCGCAAAATCCAAGGTGGTGGTATCGTCTCGCCGCTGTGGTCCCGCAATACAGGGATCTACAAAGTGTCGTCCCGTGGCGGTGAAAACACTCTGATCTCAACGAGTGGATCAAGCCCCCAGTTCGGCTCGGATGATCAACGCCTTTACTTCACACGAAGTGAATCCAGTGCGGACGCCGACAATCGTAAACTTTGCTCCATGGACCTAAGCGGAAATGACCAGCGAGTTCATTACACGAGCGCGTGGGCGAAAGATTTTCGCGTTTCACCCGACGAGCAAACCATCGCGTTCATCGAGCGATTCCATGTCTACGTGTCACCGTTGGTCAACACGGGTGATACGATCACCGTCGGTCCCGACGCAAAGGGATTACCTGTCAGAAAGGTAAGTCAGCACGCCGGCGATTTCATCCATTTCTCCGGAGACGGAGAGAAGATCCATTGGAGCCTTGGCCCTGATCTTTACACGTGCGATCTCTCGAACGCTGAGTCAACGCCCGAATCGACCGCGATCGGTTTCAGCACGAAGCATGCAAAACCGAACGGACTCACGGCGATCGTCAACGCTCGGATTTTGACCATGAGTAAAGCCGGCGTCATCAACAAAGGAACGATCCTGATCGATGGCAACCGAATCATCGCGGTGGGTCCGAGTAAACAAGTCAAAATTCCTGATAACGCTTACCGACTCGACGCAAAAGGAAACACTGTCAGCCCAGGTTTCATCGACACACACGCCCACGGCGCTCAAGCCAGTGCAGGCATCACTCCACAGCAGAACTGGGTGGACTACGCAAGATTGGCCTTTGGAGTTACCACCATTCATGACCCGAGCAATCAAACGCATAGTATTTTTGCAGCGAGTGAAATGACCAAAGCAGGTGAGATCATTGCACCTCGCACCTTCTCCACCGGAACGATCCTCTATGGTGCGACCGGCGCGAGCCGAGCGAATATCGAAAGCCTAGAGGATGCAAGGTTTCACTTGCAAAGAATGAAAGCGGTTGGAGCTTTCACGGTGAAGAGTTACAACCAGCCACGCCGAGAGCAACGACAGCAGGTCTTAGCTGCGGCGCGTGAATTGGGCATGATGGTTGTTCCCGAAGGCGGTTCGACGTTCATGCACAACATGACGATGGTTGTTGATGGGCACACAGGTATCGAACACACCTTGCCGGTGCAAACCGCCTATGACGATGTCATGGATCTATGGCGTGACACCGGCGTTGGATACACACCAACATTGAGTGTTGCCTACGGTGGGATCTCAGGTGAACGGTACTGGTACCAGATCGAGGATCTGTGGAGACATCCTCGATTGCAGACCTTCATCCCTCCGCACATTCTCGATCCCCGCGCGCGTCGTCGCCAAAAATCGCCAGACGAAGACTATAACCATATGCGAGTCGCTGAGATTGCGAAACAGCTAGTTGATCAAGGCAGCCTTGTGCAAGCGGGAGGCCACGGGCAACTCAATGGGATCTGCACACACTGGGAGATGTGGAGCTTCGTGCAGGGCGGAATGACGCCGCTTGAAGCACTGCAGTGCGGGACGATCAACGGAGCCAAGTACTTGGGGCTCGATGCGGACCTTGGCTCCATTGAAGTTGGCAAACTCGCCGATCTGATCGTCTACCAAAAAGGCGCCGAACCCGCCAAGGAAATCCGCGACACGGAGAAAATTCAACACGTGATCGCCAATGGCGAAATTTTCGAGGCGGAAAGAATGAACCGATTCGGAAGTCGCGCACCTCGTGAACCGTTCTATTGGGATGGTTCAGAAAGCGGAATGACCTTCATGTCGACACTTGAGCACGGCGTTGGATGCAGTTGCTTGAGGAGTCGACAGTAATCCGAGACGATTTAAGTCCATCGCGACTTGATGAAACGTCCGTAACCGGCCAACCTCTCGCCTACACTTGGACCTCCACGCCCCTTCCCAAAGTCGATCACGATCAGCGTTTGGTCGTCATCACCAGTCGCGCCAAACCGGTCTCTAAAACGATCCAACAGCGTCCGCCCAAACAACTCGCACGTTTGATCGGGATGCTCGTCGGTAAGTGATTGTGCCATCGCTAAAAAACCGTCGGCTCCAAGCATCTCACCCTCCGAGCAGTGAGCCTCCATAAAGGCGTCCGTGTAAAGAATCAGGCGGTCTCCCGCCGCGATGGCCTGAAGGTGTGTGTCATACTGTGCATCCTCGTCGATGCCAAAAGGCAAGTTCGAAGCTCCATCATCTGCCTCGTTCGAGTCCGCAGACGCCAAGGATTCAGCAGACTCCATGAAAACCCACCGTGCCGAATCACGACCGAGAAAAAGCGGCGGTGGATGTCCGGCGTTACTGAACTGCAGACGTTTTCGATGATGTTCGTAGGTGACCAGCACGGCGGTAGCAAATCGAAAATCTTTTGTCACCTGAGTGAACTCTCGGTTGATCACACCGACCACTCGATGCTGCTTCTTAGCATTCATGAAGCGACGAAGTAGATTGCAGAGTTTTTCGGAGATTGCTCCGACGGCACTTCCATGCCCGCAAACGTCGGCCAGCGCGACTCGGGTGACGATGCCGCCACTACAGAGAGAGAGATAGTGGACATCACCCCCCTCGGAGTCACCCTGATAGGGAGTGCTCCAAATCCACGCTCGCATTCCCCGCGAGAGCACTGAGTTCTCGATCGCGTGGTAACCACTCCAGACCTCGCTGCATTGCAGGGTGTGATGATACATCTCAGGTTGCTCACTGGATTCAATACCGTTCATGAATTCTTGTGAGTTCTTTGGTGAAGACACGGATGCTTTTCGTTTTGGGGGCAGGGTTTTGAGAGCGGAGTTAGACGGCAGCGGCTTGCAGGGAAGTCAGAAAGACGTTGAGATCAGAAAAACGCTTTACCCTCTGGCTTACTTTGTTAGGATTGAGGCATGGGCAGATGAATCGGAAGCCCAAATGATTCCTTCATGGAGGATACATGCAATACCCCTTTAGTCAGGTGGAGCGAGTCATGTATACGATGAAGCCAGTTATTTCGACCTGCAAATTTCTATTCCTTTGCGACAAAGACGGAAACATTATCGGAATTGTGCCGGCAACGGCAGCGTGAAATCAGCGTCGCAATGCGAACCGGTGTCATTAGAGACGATGCCAATTCTGCTATGATGGCATCGTCGGGGTGTAGATGTCGTCCCCGCAGTCAATTTGACCCGTGATCGCGTTCCGGGAACATTTGGCCTGATTTCCAAGTGTCCAGATGCCACCCATGCTTCCCACACTCCTGTCAATCGTCAAAACGGCACGCCCGGGCTTCTGGCCGACCCAACTGTGGTTCTATGTGCTGCCGTTTGCGGGTTTAGACATGTTCGGCACGCCGCAGTTCTGGATCGGTGCAGTCTACGTCTGCTTTCCGCTTGGTCTGCTCAGCTTTGGCTGGAATGACATCGGAGACACCGAGACGGATCGAATCAATCCGAGGAAAGACAGCTGGATCTTTGGTGCACTTCCCGATGAAACGCTGAAACGAAAGCTCCCTTGGATCATTGGCATTGTTCAGATTCCATTCGTTTTGCTCTTCGTCCATTTCGCTGGCCTCAAGATGCTCTTTTGGTTTGTGATGCTCTTAGCCGCCAATGCCTCTTACAACACCCTGGGCTTTAAAAAGCTGCCAATCTTGGACCTGCTCAATCAGTCTGGATATCTCTTGGTATTCGTTCTCGCCAGCTGGCTTTGCAACGTGCCGCAACTCAATGGACCCGCGATGCTATTCGGAGCAATCTTCGCGATGCAGAGTCATCTGTTCGGTCAGCTAATGGAC
>JAKMEW010000147.1 GCA_022425745.1 Rubripirellula sp. | reverse complement strand
GCATGAATCATGGTGTAATCCCTCAACGCATGACCAGCTCTCTCGGTATTTTTTAAGGCAGAAAAAACCGCCGCAGCTTCGACAGCGTAATCAACACCCTGGTCAGGATCGCCTGGAAGACTTGCGGCCACTGATAAAACTTCTGCAGCCTCTTCTAACTGACCGTTTCTAACGAGTTGCCGACCTCGTGCCGCCAAAATACTCGGATTCATCCCACCTTTTGGTTGTCTTTTCAAATGGTTAAGCGACAACGCGTCGGCTCGCATTCTGGCATAACTTCCTCCCCGGTCTTCGATCCAACTCAAACATGCCGTGATCCTTTCCTGAGTTCCGAAGGAAAGAAAGAATTGCAGAAGAGCAAGGTCGATCTCGATTGGAGCGACATCACTGACGACTTCTTTGCGAATCATTGACTCAAGGGGACGCTGGTACCAGCTCACCAACTCGTCTCTCGCCTGTAACTCTTGACCACGCTCAATTAATAAGCGAATGATAAGCGAGCGCCACTGTGCAGTATCTTGAAACACATTTGGCTCTTTCGCGGAACGCAAGATATCACTTGCAGTGTCTACCTGCCTCATGCGAATCAATGCTTCCAATCGCAGACGCAAAACCTCGCTCCGCGCGAGGCTCCCGGTTGGTAGTGTTGCGATCGCTTCCATTGCTAACTTCTCGGCCTGAGATGCAGCAGCAATCATTTCGTCGCTGTCATGATCCATCAAATCGGTTTGGTACAACGCTATCGAGACTAGATCAACTCTTAAACCTTGCTGTAAGCGGTTCAAGTCTTCTGTGGAAGGGCTTTCCCCAACACCATTCACTTGATTACTTCGTGATCTCGCGTTCTGAATCTCATTGATTAGACGGATAATCGATTCACTCAACTGAACCGATTGTCGAGTTGCAACATCGTTAAGTTCTGCATTTAATGGCGAAGCTAAAGAACGAGTCACGAAATAAAGTAACTTTTCTTTGGCTGCCTGATGAATTTGCGACTTCAGAAACAAACCATAAGGATGCAGCGGGTAAGCATCTAATATCTCGGTTAGCGGAGCGATCGCCTGCTCGAAAGAAGCGTCATCAAAGATTGGTTGTTGACACCGCTGGGCTACAAGCAGTCGAGAATACTCCACTGCCCATCTTGCTGAGATCAACGATAAAGTCGGAGACTCGTTGATCTTTAATTCACACAGCTCGATCGCTTCCTCGTAACGCTGTTTCTTCACAAGCTGCCGAACGGTATCAAGCTCAAAGTCGTTAACGGTGCGTTTTACTTTCCAATTGGTGGAATTGGGTGTTTGGGCTACCATATTGAGTGAGGAGCCGAACAGTACCAAAGCAATTTGGAGTGGCACATATTTGAAAAATCGGATCATGGCTTAATCCGACTTTGCTGCAAAGAGAACACGATCCGCACCTTCTTTACGAGCAAGATCATAAACACGGACAGCTTGGTTCATCGTGACGGTATCACCAGGCGCAATGATGACCGGTGGCTGTATTCCCAAACTTAGCACCAATCTCAGTTGCTGCGCGAGGGACATGAGATCAGGCAGCTGCTCGTCATTGATTTCAATGACAAGTTGTCCCTCTACATTTTCAAGGCTAATGATTATCTCATCAAATTCTTCGACAGGTGTCATCGTCGTCTGAGTTTCCAGTCCGCCGGCGGGTGGTTGCGCGAGCGAGCTTGGAAGATCAAACTCTGGTAAGTCAAAGCTACTCGTCCATACAAAAAAAACGAGCAGCAGAAAGACCACGTCGATCATGGGAGTCATTTTCAGATCAATAGTTCGTTCTTTTTTCTCCGATGGAAGTTTCACAAATTGGCTCCCTCCTGAACGGCAATCGCTGCGTCGGCAATCCCTAACTTGGCGGCTTCGCGCAAGATCGGTTCCACAAATTGATACTGCACGGCGCCGTCTGTACGGATACGCACTGCTGTCTTCTGACCCTGCTTTGCCTGATAATCGGAAAGTACTTGCTTAAGCTCATCGATCGTCATCCTTTTGCCCGCGACATGAATCTCACGCTCTCGATCCACACTAACTGTGAGCGATTGCTTCTCGGGATCTAACGGAGCAAAACTCTCAGCAGCCGGTAAATCGATGGGTAATCGATGCTCTTGCCTAGCGAGGTGACTAGAAACAAGGAAAAAGATGATAAGCAAAAATACGACATCAATCATTGGCGTCATGTTGGCACCAGCGGAGAGTCGATTTTGTTGGGGTGTACGCATCGAAATATCTTAACGAAAAGAAAGGCTTGCCCAATTCTAAGTTTTCTTTTGGTCACAATGTCGCTATACAAGCACTTCGCATCAAATTCCTCAAACCATTGAACAAAGAGAATTTCCTCTTGGGCGAAAAACTTACGTTTCTGAAGACCTTTCTCCAGCAGCCGACGCATATTGGTGCTGTTGCTCCTAGTAGCCCTGATTTGGTCCGAACGATGGTGGACTCGTTCGATTGGGATCAAATCGATGCGGCAATCGAATATGGACCCGGCACCGGTGTATTTACAGAAGCTATTTTGAAAAAGATTCGTCCCGAGGCAAAGTTCTTTGCGATTGAACAGTCCAAAGAAATGGTAGAAGCAACCCGTCAGCGATGCCCAGATGCAAGAATCTTTGAGGACAGTGTCACAAACGTTCAAGAAATCTGCCAACAGCAATCATTGCAATCTGTTGACGCGATTATCTCGGGACTTCCTTGGGCCGCTTTCCCAGATGTCCTACAAACCGAAATCATGGACTCAATGCTCAAAGTCTTGCGTCCTGGGGGAACTTTCTCCACATTTGCCTACTGGCAAGGGTTGGCTCTTCCCGCGGGAAAGCGATTCGGACGACGTTTACGTTCGACGTTTTCGAAAGTGGAACGCAGTAAGACCGTCTGGAAAAATCTTCCACCGGCGTTTGTGTACCGTTGCGTTTTATGAATCCGTATCTCGATCAAATCGAAATCTTGTTCGAGATGCATTCAAAGAATTTCTTTTGTTCTTCGAATCGTGGGTCCTGAAAGACGCGAGGCAGCATCTTGATCCAGAACGAAAGTGATGTTCTCTCTAGTCGTCAAGAAGGATGCCGGTGAATCGTCACCTGGCTCTCCTTCTAAGGCACGAGCAATCGCCTCTGCCTTGTTCCGGCCTGTTGCCATCAGGATGATTCGCTTGGACTCTAAAATTGTCCCAATACCCATTGTTACTGCTTGACGCGGCACTTCTTCGATTGATTCAAAAAAGCGTGAGTTTGCCGAGATAGTGTTTTCCGTTAAATCGACAACATTCGTTCGCCCGTTTGAATCGCTGCCCGGTTCATTAAAAGCAATGTGACCATTTTCTCCTATTCCGAGAAGCTGGAGATCGATTCCTCCAAACGATTGTATTTTTTCCTCATAATCTGCGCAAGAATCTTGAATGGAATTGGAGACTCCATCCGGAACAAAGGTTTGACCGGCAGCTATATCGATGTGATCAAAGAGATTAGTCTGCATGAAATATCGGTAGCTCTGCGGGTGATCAGGTCCCAAACCTACATACTCATCTAGGTTAAAAGTGGTGCACTGCTGGAAGCTAATTTTGCCGGCTTGGTAAAGAGAAACTAGCTGCTGATAAACACCTACTGGTGTCCCTCCAGTCGCCAAACCTAAGACGATACTTGGCTTCAACTGTAGTGCCTTTGCAAATTCCTCTGCAACATTTTTAGATGCTGTATCTGCATCGCTAGCGATTCGTATCTCAACTGAATGACTCATGGTTCCCCATCTATTTTTATTCCACCGAATGGCAAGCTTCCAAAATCTCGCTTGACCATTGTTGCTTTGAAAAATTCGTGTTGATTTCGGTCAACAAATCAGGCCGAACGAATAATCGAACACGCTTGACGTAGTTATCAAATTGGTTATCCGCAAGTGCAGCAGCTACCGGGGATACCTCCCGAAGAGACCTTACTTGCCCATCACGGTGCACAACGTCAAGGTTAATATCAACCTCTAATTTTGCTGGTGGTGCATCAATTAAAAGATCCGCAGCATGGATTGCAACGCCGGTTAACTTGGCGACACGCTCTGCTAGTTTCTCGCTGGATGCGACGAGCCACCAATAAGGCTTACGTGCAATCGCTTCATGTATGTGTGCTCCCTCTACAACATTGAATTCGACTGCACGCTTATAAAGTCGCCGTCTACCCCCAAATAGCCCCTCTACTAATGGCTCCGCGACACTGCCTTCCGAGGCTCTTCTTAGTTTCGCAATCCAAGCAGGATCGTCTAGTCGAAGCGAAGAGTCCAAATCCATTCGGTTCTGCAGCAGAAAAACGGAGCGTTGAAGCATTGCTGTCGCTGCTCGTACTGCATGATGCCAGTAAACCTCACTGAACATCACATACCGAGAAAAAACCATCATTTCTGCGGCAGTTTTTCCTTTCTCACCAATCGCCAATCTGCCGGTACGCGGATGAATGCATAGGGTAGAGATCAGACGTGCCTTATCGAAGTTCTGTCCATATGGCACACCTGCATGCAAACTATCTCGATAGAGGTAATCCAACTTATCGATATCTACTGGACCGCTAATACAGCTTCGCAGAAAGTTAAATCCGCCGTGATCTAGTTCATCAGGCTTATCACTACCGGTGAGTAACGCCGCTACATCCTCAACATCACATTCCCAATCTTGGTTCAAGCATTCTGACAAGTCATTATTGAGCAACCATGTTTTTGCACGATGTTCATGTGACTGGATGCCCTCCAAATCCATATCTTCAATTGGATGACAGAAAGGCCAGTGGCCGAGATCATGCACGAGAGCCGCTATGAGAAAAGCTTCCTGCATGCGCGGGTTCGTCATCTGCTGGAAGGTCGAATCGCCCTCAAATCTCCCCAGAAACTGTAACGCATTATGATAAACACCTACGGAATGCTCCCACCTGCTGTGATTCGCACCCGGATAAACCAGAGACACCATTCCCAGTTGGCTAATGGAAGCCAAGCGACGAAGCGGTTCCGTATCGAGTAACCGGCGCACACGCTCCGTGAGCGGAACGTCTTGCGATGGGGGAATCCTGACAAGCGACTGCATCTGATGCAGTGATTGAACTTCTGGAAGCATATTTAACAACGAAGAGAGATCAGGAAGTATCTTTCGAGCAAATGTAAAAACAAGGCTATCCCGCTGTTGCCAGCGTCACTCCGCTAATTACAGCAAGAATCATCGAAACAATTAAATACAAACCGGCGTGAGCTAAACCTTCTGAGAACTCCAATTCGAAGACGATCATTGATGCTGTCGCTCCGATCGCCACCATTACACTAAAGACAACACCAAAAACTAAATACGACATCTCGTTTGCTAAATCGAGATCCAAGACATAGGACGGTATGAAGGCATAAATCAACCAAAGAGCGGCAAGGATGACTGATAAAGCAAAAACTCGGTTACGAAGATCCGAACCGACATACGGTGCTAACTCCGAATCCCTAACAAATCCGTAACCAGCCCAAAGCAGGGGTGGAGCAACGAGTAGCGCCCCCGTCGCCAACAACCAAACTGGCGGTCCAGATTCCGGATAAATTGCTCGGCAAACGATAGCAGCTCCGATCGCCAGAACAACAGACAAGCCGGTGAAAATTAGACCACGTTTGGTGACATCCGTCTCTTCACGCTTCAGCGGTTTTAAGACACTTTGGCCAGATCGATCTTTCGGTGCACCATCATCCGGCGCGTGAATAACAACTTCCTCTGATGCCTCGGGCACCTTGATCTGGTTCTTACAGTTTGGACAGGGCCCAGTCTTTCCTGCGAACTTATCGCTGACTTGAAACCGTTTAAAACACTTGGGACAAGTAACTTGAATGGGCATAATTCAACGGGCGCAGAGTTTGTTCGGATGAGATGCATGAAGAAGTAAACCATGTTCTGTCCTACTCTATCCTTGATATAGAGAATATTCTCAGGAGCAGAACGAGAATTCTCTCGCAATGCGTCAGCAGAACACAACGAGTCGACACTGTGAACCACGACACAATTCCACCACATGATAGCGGTTTTCCCGAAATTCAGGGCGGGGGAGAGCCATCAGCGCATGTTGTCTTATTTCAGCCCGAAATACCGCAAAACACTGGGAATATTGGTCGTTCGTGCGTTGCGGTAAACGCAAAGTTATGGATTGTCGAACCGGCAGCTTTCGAGATCTCAGATAAGCGAGTTCGCAGGGCGGGGCTTGATTATTGGCCACACCTCCAACTGGAAATGGTCCCCAACTGGGAGACGTTAACCCACAAACTTGAATCGCATCGATTTTTCTTTTTTTCAAAGTTTGCAAAACGATCCGTGTGGGACGCCTCCTTTGAAAAAGGAGACGTTTTCGTCTTTGGTCGAGAAAGCTCGGGTTTACCAGCATCTATCCTAGACCCCGATGATCCCCGATCGCTCAGGCTACCGACAACGACCCATGTGCGAAGTTTGAACTTAGCCACGACGGTGGGAATTACACTCTACGAGCAACAACGTCAGCTTTTCGGTGCCCCAACTATCCCATTACGGAATAGTTAGTCCATTGATCAAAGGATTCGATTTAAATCAATTCTTTCTTGAACGATGTGTACCACCGTGGCATCTTGGTGTTTAATCCGGTACGCGACTCGTGTCTTAACCTTTTGATGGATAACTGGCTTGCGACGTCAAAAACCCCAGTTCGGTATTGGTTCGATGATGCTTTTTATGCTCGTATGCTCCGTCATATCTGCGGGCTTTTTCTATGCATCTCGAGTGGAAGCGATTCAACAAGAATTGAATGGGATCACCAACGGTGCAACATCCATTACCACCAGCACCGACGGTCGGATTCCACACGTTATTTTTATTATGTTCACGTTGACATCTCCGCTCATTCTCGCCGGAACTCTGGCGAGCGTGATGTCGATGATTCGGTGGAAACAGCGAACCAATCGCCATGATTAAGAAGAAGCCTTTTGATGTTCGCGATCTTGCGAGCTTACTCGGATCAATCACTGCACCGGGCTCTCTAAGCGATTTTTCCGACGGTCTATGTACCAAACATGGCAACATCATCCGCCGGCGATATGATTTCCATCCCGATGACATACCGTTTCAATGGGAACCGATTCCTTGGTATTCGTTAGGTAGCCGATGGGTAAACTCTCCCGTTGGCCCCACTCGGACACTCGCATATGCTTCCGGCGCTTACTTCGTTCAAGACGCAGGATCTCTTCTCGCCTTAGCTCTAGCCGGGGCGGATAAACCGTCGGGAGATCCGCTTCTGATTTGTGATCTCTGCGCCGCACCCGGCGCTAAAGCCTCTGCGTTGCTTGAGCTAGCCGAACAAAATGGAGGTTTCCTTCTGGCTAATGAAGTCATCGGATCAAGGATTGCGGCATTGTCGTCAAACCTAGCGCGAACCGGGTCTGATCGATTTGCAATTTCATCACTCGATGCAAGTGCTCTTGCCGATAAACTTGGATCGATCTTCGATCTCGTCCTAGTAGATGCACCTTGTAGTGGTCAAGCAATGTTATCTCGAGGAAAACAGAGTTTAGCATCGTTTTCAAAGCAGCAAATCGAACATAGCGCATTGCGTCAACACCGGATACTTGATGCCGCAACTCGCTTAGTCAAACCAAGTGGCAAACTGGTCTACAGTACATGCACCTTCGCGGAAGATGAAAATGAGGCACAAGTAAAGCGATTGATTGATTTCGGGTCCGTGGAAAACATTTCAGATCCAACGCTTGTAGAATATCAGACTGATCATGGGTGCTACCGGCTATGGCCCCACATTCATCGCTGTGCAGGTTCCTTTGGTGCAGCCATGCGCTACATTGGAAATCACCACCCTAGCCGACACCGATGGAAACATTCGCAAAAACGCCGTACTGATGTTCCACTTGATGATTGGTACCTGGATTGCTCATCCACGGCACGGCTTCATCAAATCAATGCTTCTCTGTTTGCGTGGCCGCAGGACGCTCCTCAGTGGGTCGAAGAGATTTCTTGCACCGGACCGGAGATTGCTTATCGCACCGGACAAACCTGGAAACCTTCCCATGCAGGCGCACTGCGAGATTCGGATCAGTTCCAAACTCGAAATCGCGTCGAAATCGATGCGGAACAGGCAAATAAATATTTACAAGGTGAAACGATATCCGTCGATAAAAACGGTTGGACAGCGGTCTTTTACAACAAACGACCTCTCGGCTGGATCAAAGTGTCCGGTGGTAAAGGGAAAAACCACTTGCCAACGCACGCCCGATTCAATTCAGCTCTGATGCATTAGCCGCAGCGTGACTGATTGCGACACGTTTTGAAGGATCAAAATAATCATGAAAGTAAAAAGCGGCGGCGGTTTACGAGCCATACATTACACCTTCAAAAAGGGCCGAGAAGCTGGAGGCCTACTGAAGCTTTTCCGAGCCATGCGATCGCGTAATGCCTGCAAGACTTGCGCATTGGGAATGGGCGGACAAAAAGGAGGAATGGTCAACGAAAAAGGCACTTTTCCTGAGGTATGCAAGAAAAGCCTTCAGGCAATGGTGGCGGATATGCAACCTGCCATTACGCCCGACTTTTGGTTGCAGCACCCAATCGAGGAGCTGAAGACATTTTCGCCTCGAAAACTTGAGAACCTTGGCAGACTTAGCCGACCGGTTCGATATCGTCGGGGTGAAAAATACTTTCAACCGGTCACGTGGAAGGAAGCTATCGACAACATCACCCAAAAAATGAACTCGATCGAGGCGAATCGTTCGTTCTTTTACTTCAGCGGGCGAAGTAGTAACGAAGCAGGTTTCCTTCTGCAATTGATGGCTCGACTCTATGGAACCAACAACGTTAACAATTGCAGTTACTACTGTCATCAAGCAAGCGGTGTTGGCCTGCAGTCGAGCATTGGAACCGGAACAGCCACGATCGTTTTGGATGATTTGGAAAAATCCGACTGTGTGTTTTTAATCGGGGGAAATCCAGCAAGTAACCACCCGCGATTAATGACCAGTCTGATGCACGTACGTCGACGTGGTGGCAAAGTCATTGTTATCAACCCAGTACGCGAAACCGGTCTCGAGAACTTTCGAATCCCAAGCGATCCATGGTCACTACTTTTTGGAACACGAATAGCGACTCACTATCTCCAACCACACATCGGTGGTGACTTGGCTCTTTTGTGGGGTCTCGCTAAGTCTCTCAAGTCTCAAGACCGAATTGATCGGGGGTATCTCAGTCAATACTGTCAAGGCGATTCAACGTGGTACGATGCCCTTGATTCGCTTAGGTGGGACGAGATCGAAAGCAAAAGCGGTATTGGTAAAGAGCAAATCGACTTGATTGCAAAAATCTATGGGCAATCGGAACGATCCGTCTTTGCATGGACGATGGGCATCACCCACCATTCACATGGTGTTCAAAATGTCCAAGCGATTGCCAACCTTGCGCTCAGTCGCGGCATGGTCGGTAAAGTTGGCAGTGGACTCATGCCCATCCGCGGGCATAGCAATGTCCAAGGCATTGGAAGTGTTGGGGTCACACCCACGTTAAAGAAAGCAATCTTTGATGCGCTGGAAAAGAATTATTCACTGAAGCTGCCGAACACCCCTGGTCTGGATACACTCGCGTGCATGGAATCTGCGGCACAGTCTCAGCTGTCACTTGGCATCTTTCTCGGCGGAAACCTTTACGGTTCCAATCCCGACTCTCATTTCGCTGATGAATCTCTTTCCAAATTAGATATGTCGGTCATGTTGAACACGACCTTGAATACGGGTCACGTTCATGGGCTAGCTAAGGAAACCTACATCCTGCCAGTACTCGCGCGAGACGAAGAACCCGCCGCTACGACACAAGAATCGATGTTTAACTTCGTGCGGTTGAGTGATGGTGGACCCAAACGGCTAATGGGACCTCGGAG
>JAKMEW010000141.1 GCA_022425745.1 Rubripirellula sp. | reverse complement strand
CGCATCGACCGCTCACTCCACCTCCCCCTCTGCACGCACCAATCCAAACTCCGCGTGACGCTTCGCAGATCACGCTCCGTCACCGTGTCTCTTCCTTCGTGCACACGGGGCAGCATCAGAATCGCTTCTTGGATATCAGGAGCCAACATCAAGAGCCCCATGATCTGTGAGAGTCGTGCAGGCGTTACATGGCCGAGTCGTGCAATCTCGCCTGGATCTTCGACAACGCCAACTCGAAGGAGCTAATCACATGGATCAGATATCCGGCAAATATCAATAAAGAGAACTTCCCGCCGAAGGCCTTGTTGATCCATCTTCTAACTCTCGCGTAAGATTGTCGTTGATGCTTAGAAGAGGATGCCGGCAAAGATTACTTATGTAAGTACGTTCAACGCGTCAACTGAAGAGGCAAAGATGATTTCGTCCCAGAATATTGACCAGCTTCAAGTTGAAGCGTACCGTCAAATGACGGGAGAGGAACGCCTGCGAATCGGTCTCGGTCTCTATGAGACCTCGGTTGAAATTGCCCGAAAGAGCATTCAAGATCGATTTCCTGATGCAAGTGCGGATCAGATAGAGCAGAAACTTAGAGAACGAATCCAAATCGGTTACGAGATCCAATCTGCGGCAGCGAGCGAATCGTGACTGAATCTGAACTGCTAGTTGATTGTCTCCGCCGACTTGAGCTTTGCGGGATCAACTACATGCTTGTTGGCTCAATGGCTGGTAACTATTGGGGTATCCCTCGATCAACACACGATATCGATTTCGTGATCGAGTATAACGAGACGCAAGTCAACACGATTGTCAAAGCGTTCGAGGACCACTTTTTTATCCAACCGATCAGTGTCGCCTCAGGCTTACGACCACCACATCAATTCAATGCTCTGGACAATCGATCTGCTCTTAAGGTTGATTTTTTTCAAGTCGCTGGTGACGAGTACGAATTTGAAAGATTCCGGCGAAGGAAACGCATCACCCTGTATGACCAACCCGCGTGGATTGCAACCGGGGAGGATGTTCTATTGCACAAATTAAGGTGGCACAAAATTAGCCCGACAGATCGACAACTCACTGATGCACGTGGCATCTATCTTGTTTCAGGCAGTGAACTCGATCGCAGTTACCTAGAACATTGGGCAGAACAGATTGGTGTAAGCGATCTGCTTGACTCCGTGCTAAAAGACTGACCTTATCCCACAAAACCAGAGAACCTTTACGAGGAGGGTCCTCCTCGAGGAGTGATGCAATTTTCGCGGTAGTTTTAAAAAAAACGTTTGGTTAGCTATTGACGAACAAAGGGGTAGAGATCAGCGTAATACTGCGATATCACTTCACTAAGGTTCCGAGCCATGCTTCTCATCAGAGCGACTGTATCACTGCTGCTTTGCGGGGCCGTATTGCTCGGCCAACCGACGGTCTGGATGCACGTTAGCAGCTGCACTGGGCATGTCGATTCTCATTCCGATAGTAGTCTCGGAAGCGAGGAGCACAACCATGGTCATACCTGCTGTCAACACACACAGGTACCATCGAAAGAGAGATCGGACTCGGGAGATATCCCTCCAGATCCGGCTCCGCATGACTCGGATTCGTGCGGCACTTGTCACTTGCTGAGCGCTCCGAGTGAAAGCGTTTCTTTTCATCTAGTATTGAATCCGCTTTGGGTTCAACCAGAAGTTCAGCGAGTTGTGTCTGAACGAGCTTTATCGCTCATTCTGGGAGATGCTTCGAGACCTCGAGGGCCACCGGCATCTGTCTGATCTTTGACCACCCTGCTTGAACAGCAGGTTCGATGCGCTGTTTCATCTGTTTGGATAATTGCGCGATCCGTTCAATGCTCGAAAGTGCATTGACCCCGCCGATTGCTAAACCTAAACCGCGCCAAAGATCATCTTTAAAGACTGAGTTTGACAAGTTTGGTGTTGCCAGGGTTTCTCTGCATCACCAAACCAAAAATTTTCAGCTTCACTGAGAAGCGTTTCTTGAGTTTCTAGATTGCCGTTCGCTAGCTCTCGGAGTTTGTTCGAGTGTGGGGTCGGTTGTGAATTTTTTTTTCGAAAGGTTATTGAAATGTCTAAGCACATTGCGAAGCGTCGTGGACAGGGTTTAGTTGAGTACATCATTATCGTGGCATCAGTTGCTCTCATTGCATTAGTGGCGGTATCGGTCTTTGGTCATAAAGTCGCCGATCAATACGCCATTGGTGCCGGGATGCTTCCAGGCGCTCACTCTGAAGACAATCAGGCCATTGTTACCGGCTTTTATGCTGGTGTTGACACGACCGGCGGCACGACAAGCGCCAACGGTCAGGTCAGTTGGGCTGACATCACCGGAAACAGCACCACTGGTGAGATGGATAATAACGTTGTAACCGACACCACCAATACCAACGGTGCAGACGCTTTTGTTGGTGAGTAAAGACGCGGTGTAAACTGACGGAATCCTTGGGAACGCACTAGTTCAGCCAAAAATAGCTAGCTAGTGCGATTCCCTGTTCTATCATTCGTGGGAAGGAGCCAGCGATAAAATAGGGAACTGGGAATAAGGCCAATGGCGAAGAGACGAAATGCAGTTGTTAATCCGATTCCTCGAATACTGCTTGGTCTAGGGGTCCTGTTTGCGGGAAGCCTACTAGCGTTTTTCATACTGAAATTGCGGGCCAATGAGGAGCTTACGGATAGGCCGAGCAGAGAAGGTCTTGTTCCCGTCCCGCGTTCATTACGAAATCTGGTTGCTTTCGAGAAGGTTCAGCGAGAGGACGTTTACAATCGAGAAATGGGCGATGAGAGTTACTTTTGGTT
>JAKMEW010000071.1 GCA_022425745.1 Rubripirellula sp. | reverse complement strand
GAGCATTGGGTGCCTGCTAACCGGCATCGAACTGTTCCCAGGCGATGTCCAAGGCGGCTCGGATACACCGGCAGGTTGGTCAATGGGAATCTCCGTTGATCAACATCTCAAAAACCGACTCCAGTCCAATCCAGAGACGCAAACACGGTTCGGTTCACTTGAGTTTGGCGTGATGGTTCCTGACCGCGCTGACACTTGGACTCGATGGTCCTACGCGGGCCCCAACCAACCGGTCGCACCGATCAGCGACCCATATCAGATGTTTGACAAGCTTTATGGTCAAACTCAAAACCAAGCCATGCTAGCCAGCGTTTTGGATGACCTTAGCGATGACTTTAAAAAGGTTGAATCGCTAGTGAGCCCGGAAGACCGGAAAATGCTCCAAGATCATGTGGCGATGGTTCGCTCACTTGAGAAAGAAATCAAAGCTGAACTCAAGCATGCAAGCAGCAAACAAGGCGCCGGCCACGCTGTTCCACAACTCGAGCCAAATGTGGAAGAGCAAAACGACAACATGCCTCTCCTTTGCAAGATGCAAATGGACTTGCTCCTCAGCAGCCTTATTAATGATTTCACGCGAATTGCGACATTCCAGATCACCAATAGTGTCGGCAACGCCAAAATGAAATGGCTTGATATTGATGAAGGCCACCATTCCATCTCGCACGAACCAGACTCGAATGAAGAAGCGTATGAGCAGCTCATTCGCATCAACACTTGGTACTGCGAACAGGTTGCCTACCTCGCAAAACGCCTTGCTGAAACACCCGAACCGGGCGGTGAAGGCTCGATGCTCGACAACACAACACTCGTGTGGACAAACGAGCTGGGAAAAGGGAATTCACACACCCGCAATGACATTCCCTTTGTCCTGGTCGGTGGTGGCCTCGGATTCAAAACAGGACAGGCAGTCAACTGCAACCGAGTCCCACACAACCGCCTGCTCATGAGCATCTGCGAAGCGATGGGCTATCCCGAGCCTTCGTTCGGCAATGCGAACTATTGCGGCGACGGCGTGTTAACCGGACTGTACGCCTAATCGACCCATGTGCCACCTCTAGCAACGCAAACCGTCGCTAGACCCACAAAACAAACCCACTTTCAGCGGACACTCAAAGGGGTAAGAAACCCCTGCTCCGCTAGGGCTTCTCGTTGATTCGGTACATCTCTCGCCAAGGCAACTGAATGCCTCCATCGATCGTTAGCGTACTTCCCGTAATGTACTCACTTGCGGGGTCACAAAGAAAACAAACACCTCGACCAATCTCCTCAGGTTTTCCTAAACGCCCCCAAGGCAACTTAGCTCCTTCGGCCATCAATGTCTCTTCGCTGAAAAATTTCCGCTCGCCCGGTGTATCGGTCCAACCTGGGTGAATGATGTTGACCCGAATACGATGCTGAGCGAGCTCGCATGCTGCGGTCCTGGCCATTTGGTCATTGGCGGCTTTAGCCATGTTGTAGGCCATCGCTCCGGGAATCGCCATGTGCGCGTGTGGGCTGCTAATGACGACCACATTGCCGCCTTGCCCCTGCTGAACCATCTGCTGGCATGCCGCTCGAACAAAATGGAATGCACCCCACATACTGACATCGATTGTCTTGCGGAATTCGTTGAGATCCGATTCCAAGAAGAGGTGGCGGTCGCTGTAGACAGCGTTACTAACAACAATATCCACCCCGCCCATTAACTCGATGGACTGAGTAACAAGCGACTGAATCTGTGACTCCTCACCGAAATCAGCTCGAATTGCATGCGCCTTCCCACCCACCTTTTCACACTCAGCCACTGCCTCAAGTGCATCCTCTTCATGGCTGCGGTAGTTAATCACCACCTCAGCGCCAGACCGAGCTAACTCGATCGCGACGGCTCGACCAATCCCTAACGAAGAACCGGACACAATCGCACGCTTGCCTGATAGTTTTGCCATTCCCGTTTAGCTCCGGATTCAAAGTCATCTCAATCGCTCGTGTAGCCACTGACTACACGATCACTAGTCCCACCATCCACGTTCCCCGTCCGTATCACTGACGCAGTTGATGTGCGGCTCACAGCGTAGCGACTCTGGCGACGTCAGTCGATGAACCACCCACTCATGAACCCAAAATCCACCAGCGTAATTATTGAGATCTAGTCAGCACTCTGCGTTGACGAACTGCGTTGACGAACCAAACCGGCCAGCCCTTAGCCGCCCAAGCTAAAACTTGCCGCCTGCAAAGATTCGGCCCGGCGGACTACCGCATCGACCCAAAAAAGCCCCAAACTAGGGACACCGACCGCAAAAATGAGAGATACCAACCAGAACTGCAAGCAAATGCCCAAGCCGACAACCAGAGGGAAGGATCGAGAAAAAGCACAACACGCCGAAAAACAGCCCTAAACCCGAATCAATTCATGTGAATCACAACCATCACAGGCAAGATATCTAGCACAATCCGGATTTTTTAAACCAAAAAAGAGCTCGAGATGATTGCATTCCCCCAATCATGATGAAAAACTATCATTGCTAGCAAATTGGTAAGAGATGCGGTTAGGGGAAAGATTTCCGATGGGCAAAACACGACGAGATCAACTGAGCGAGTTCGTTCAGGCCTCCGGTTTTGCCTCTCTCGGCGAACTTGCTGCATCTCTCGCGGTTAGCGAATCAACCATTCGGCGCGATCTCGAAGTCCTGGAAAAGAACGGACTGGTACGAAGAACGCACGGCGGCGCATTTTGGACTGGGGAGTCGGAGACGATTGAGGTCTTTCGCACCCGCAGGGACGACCACTGGATGGCGAAAGCCGCAATTGGACATCTCGCTGCCGAATGGGTTGAAGACCACGACACCATTTTGCTTGACGGCGGTAGCACAACGTACGAATTGGCTCGACAACTCGTTGGGAGACCTTTGCAGGTCGTCACCAATAGCTTGCCGGTCGCGCATCTCCTCTCTGCAAGCGAATCGATCGACTTGGTGATGATTGGTGGGTGCGTACGCGGGAGAACTGCCGTGACCATTGGACCGATGGCTGATGCAATGCTTCACAGCATCAATGTGGGCAAGGCGTTTCTTTCGGTCGCTGGGATTACCGACCGAGGCTACTTCAACAGCAACATGATGCTGGTCGAAAGCGAGAAGGCAATGCTCGCTGCCGCAGATCAAGCGATCGTGGTAGCAGACAGCAGCAAGTTTGGAAGAGTCAGCCTGAGTCGATTATGCGGATTGCAAGAAGTGCATGGAGTCGTAACTGATAGCGATTTGCAAACGAAATGGAAAGATCACCTCGAACTCGCTGGTGTTGACCTACGGTTAGCGCAATCGGCGGGCCGAACCGCATCTCCTGCACAGAAAATAAGCCACACCAAATAGGACTCTTCGAGTTGACCACCATGAACTCCGCGATCGACCGCAGTTACATCGAACAGTTAGTCCGTACTGCAATCCGATCCTCACAGCTACCTTCCAAAGCGAACGGTTCAACAACGACCCAATCGACAAGCTCAAGCCATACACCACCGGGCTGGGTAAACGGTGAGCCAAACCTGCGAGTTAGCATTTCGGCTCGCCATTGCCACTTAACAGATGAACACGTTGAAATTCTATTCGGCCGTGGCGCTGTCCTTGAACCCGATAAGGATCTATACCAAGACGGTTTTTATGCCGCCAAGCAAACGGTGATGGTCGTCGGCCCGCGCAAAAGGATGTTGCCCAACGTTCGAGTCTTGGGACCGACGCGTCCAGCAAGCCAAGTAGAGCTTGCGTTAACGGATTCCATCTCCCTGGGAATTGATGCTCCGATCCGGCACAGCGGAGATATCGACGGTACCCCCGGATGTGTCTTGGTCGGCCCCGCAGGTACGGTTCAGCTTAACCAAGGAGTCATCCGTGCGGCCCGACACGTCCACATGAATGATGCGGATGCAAAATACTACGGCGTCGAAAATGGCGACATGATGCAATTGCGAATCGCGAGTCCAAGTTGCAGCGTCACGTTCGAAGACGTGCTCGTTCGTGCTGACTCCGCAGCGAAATTGGAAGTCCACATCGACACCGATGAAGGCAATGCCTGCAACCTTGATTCGGCAACCGAAGTGTTGCTTAAAAAATCTGGATGTAAGTGCCAAGATCACTGACTCCAGGCAACAAAACAGTAATCGTTTTCCTTACGGTCGTTTTAAATCAAAACGATCACACCTCCCTTTCTGAAGGCAGAATCTCAGATGGCAAAGATTAGTGAAGCTTTAGGGATGATCGAGACCAAAGGGTTTGTATCCCTTCTCGAAGCATCTGACGCAATGATGAAAGCAGCCAACGTCCAGTTTCTAGGCTGGGATAAGGTCGGCAGCGGTCTCGTTAGCGCGTTTGTTACCGGCGACGTCGCTGCCGTTAAAGCAGCAACCGATGCTGGAGCAGCAGCGGCAGGTCGTATCGGCGAAGTTGTCAGCGTGCAGGTCATCCCACGTC
>JAKMEW010000056.1 GCA_022425745.1 Rubripirellula sp. | reverse complement strand
TTATTGGACAGCTATCATGGTATGCCAGTCGGGGCAGTAGGATTGAATTCTGATATTTTGGAACTGTTGGTCAATCAGTTGTCGCGAGGTGTCGTTGCTGGAATCAAATTAGCGGGGCCAGTGGTGACTCTTGTCGTGCTCTCAAATGTTTTGACGGGTGTGATTAGTCGAACGTTACCCCAAATCAATATCCTCGCAGTTGGCTTGAGCTTGAACATGCTGGGTGTGCTGGTTGGTCTTGCGTTGGCCTTAGGGTCTGCTGGCTGGTTGTTCCAGTCTGAGTTAACACGGGCTGCTGCTGGTCTAAGTGAAATTTGGTGATCTAGGTCTTAGAGTTAGAGGCCAAAATGAGCGGAGAAAAAAAACATCCTGCAACGGAACGCCACAGGCAGAAAGCTAAGGCTGAGGGACGCTGCGCTAAGAGTCATGATCTAACTTCATCATCGGCTTTGGTTGTGGCTTTCGTTGGTTTATGGTTTTTGGGGCCATCGGTCTCAGGGCAATTGATGAGTCGGTTAACCGATTCTTTGACAGCGGTATCAATCGTTTCGTTTGATAGCGAACAGTGGGGGAAGATGTTTAGTCGTGGAGTTGGAGGTTACGCCAAAATAGTTGGCCCAATTCTAATGTTGATGTGTCTGACGATCGTTGCTGCTAGTTGCGGACAAACTGGCTTGCTCTTTTTAACAAAGAGAGTTCGCCCCGATATTCGTAAAATCAGTCCGGCAAATGGGTTTCAGAGGATTGTTTCATTTGCAGGGACGGAGAGATTGGTTTTTGGTTTGCTGAAGATCGTCGTTGTTTTAGTTGTGGCTTGGATCGCCATTAAGCAGGGCATTTCAGTTCTGTCCGCAGGATGGCAATCAAGCTTGGAGACGATGACCGTTACCTTGGTTGGTTTCTTCATGGGGGTATGCCTGAAGGTTGCTCTTGTTCTCCTTGGTTTGGCGGTGCTGGATTATTTCATCCAGCAATGGAAGCACGAAAAAGACCTGATGATGACAGATCAGGAGCTTCGGGAGGAAATGAGGGAGACCGAGGGTGATCGCGGTGTATTCACACAGAGATATCGGCAGAAGAAGTCCTTGCCCCAAGCTTCTCAAAGTCACTCAAGTTTGGAGCTGTCAGAGATTGTGATTAACAGTGGTGCAGGCTTAGCGGTATCAATTGGTTTTGATAGCAAACAGCGGTCGATTCCGAAGCTGCTCAAAAAAGGCTTTGGGGAACATGCTGAAGCGATCAACCGATATGCACAAGAGCAGGGGATTGTGGTGGCCAAGCAGGCTGCGCTGGCAAACGCTTTGCATGCTTTGGTCGAGGAAGGACAGGTGATACCATTGCATTTAAGGAGGGATCTATCGCCGCTGTTAAGGTAAGGATTGCCATCCTGAGTGGTCTGTCTAACGCGATCTGCCTGAATCGGTGGTGTAAAAAATAAAGCGTAAACCGTTGACGATTTGGCAAGTTGGTGCGTACTATGCGTAGATGGTACTACGGAATCTGCTAAACGAACTGCTGCTACCGCTTACACGCGGCTCGCGATGAGGGTTTGTTGAGATCTCGAGTTCAAGAGAATCCAAAAGCAACGACCCCGAGTCGCTATCAGGCGACTCGGGTTTTTTTTTAATTATTTTTGGTCATGACCGGCCAAATTGCACAAGGTGATCTCCAGATGGCTGACACTGACAAAACTGATGAAAAGGCGAATCCACAAGACGCGAGTCACGCCGAAATTCGAAACATCAGAATTTTTGATACGACTTTGCGAGACGGAGAGCAGTCACCTGGTGCGAGCATGAACTTGGCTGAGAAGCTGGAGGTTGCTCAGTTGCTTGCTGAGATGGGCGTTGACATCATTGAGGCTGGTTTTCCGATTGCTTCACCGGGGGACTTTGAGGCTGTCAAGCAAATCGCGCAGACAGTTCGAGGTTCAACGATTTGCGGATTAGCGAGATGCAACGATAAGGATATCGATGCTGCTTGGGAAGCTGTGAAGCATGCGCCGCAGGCGCGGATTCATGTGTTTTTGGCCACTAGCGCCATTCACCGTGAATTTAAGTTAAGGATGACTCCAGAGGAAATCTTGCAGCGTGCGGTTGCTGGAGTGAAACGAGCAGCCAGTTACTGTGATGATGTGGAGTTTTCTCCGGAGGATGCATGCCGAACGGAATACGATTTTCTTTGCCGCGTTGTTGAGGCTGCAATCGATGCGGGTGCGACAACCGTGAATATCCCTGACACCGTTGGTTATGCGACACCAATTGAGATCTTTGATCGATTTAAGATGCTGCGGGATCGTGTGCCTAATATTGATCGAGCGATCTTGAGTACTCATTGCCACGATGATCTTGGACTAGCGGTTGCTAATAGCTTATCAGCGGTCGCGGCGGGAGCCGGGCAAATTGAATGCACGATCAATGGAATTGGGGAGAGAGCAGGTAACGCGGCGTTAGAGGAAGTTGTGATGGCGATGACGACTCGCAATGACTATTACCGCTGTGGGACGCGCATTGATTCAACCCGATTAGTTCCTGCTAGTCGCCTCGTTTGCAAAACAACCGGAATTCATGTTCAGAGAAATAAAGCAATTGTTGGAAAGAATGCGTTTGCACATGAGTCGGGTATCCATCAGGACGGCATGCTAAAAGAACGTAGCACCTACGAGATCATGAGACCTGAGGAGGTTGGTTTTTCTAAGACCGATTTGGTGCTTGGTAAACATAGCGGACGAGCCGCGCTTGCGGATCGAGCAAAGACACTAGGTTTCACGCTCACAAGCGAGCAACTCCAGCGAGTCTTTGAGCAGTTCAAGATTTTAGCGGACAAGAAAAAAGAGATTTACGACGGTGACATTATCGCCCTCGTTCAACATCAAATTAGCGGAACCGTTGAGGAGCAATGGAGTCTGGTTGATTACGAGGTTCGCAGCGGAAAAGACCATCATCCAAGCGTCAAATTGACATTGAAGCATGGAGACACGGAATACACTGAATCTGTTCAGCAAGGTGATGGCCCAATCGATGCAGCCTTCTGGGCCGTCGAAACAATCGTTGGTATCGACGTGGTGTGTAAAGATTTCCGAGTTCGGAGCGCGACGCTTGGTCGAGACGCGATTGGCGAGGTTAATCTCGAAGTGGAGCACGAAGGGAGAAGCTATCGCGGAGTGGGTGTTAGTACCGATAGTGTCGAAAGCACGATTCTTGCGATGCTCAATGCAATAAACCGAATCATTGCAGAAAAAGCTTCACGCTAGTTTGCGTGTTTGTTTGTTGCATCATGAGTCAATGCGTGGCTAATTTGAGTTGTCTCGCATCGATGTTTGACGGTGTGACTCGGGAGATTGGGTAAAAACGAATTCCCCAGTATTCGGGTCGACGGTTAGATTCGTTGGCGGCAAGACGGTGGGCTCGCTGTCTAATTGGTCTGTCCGGTCAAATTCACCAGTGATTTCACAAATCTGTAAGAGATCTTGATGGATTTCATCTTCCAATAACTCGATTGGGCTAGTGGGTCTGAACTCCACATCATGGATGTGTAGATCAGCGATCTCGGAAGGACTGGGTAATGGGTCGGTTGGGAATGACTTCACTTTGAATCGCCTCCTTGCGGTTCATCAGTAGCTCTAGGAGCGGGGAAAGTTGTTGCCACATTGTCCTTTAGAACGCGACGACCCAAGGCAACGGCGCGTTCTTCACTCCATCCATTTTGGCCAACAAATTGTTCTGCGAGGATGTGAGCGAGGATACGTCGATACATATCAAATTTCGGGAAAACGAATTCCAGTTTGTAGGCATCGCTGTAGTATCCGATTTGCTTCGTTTGAGGTACCGCTTCCAGCCTGGCAGCTGCGTCTCTTGCGATGAAAGAAGGAGTGTTGCTGTACCACCAATGACCATTCGTGATGACGTTTGGGAAGATCCATGCGTAGCTAACGAGTTCCTGGTTAGTCACGCTCGCAAGAACGGAGATGGGAAACTTGACATCGGGAAACGCATTAAAGAGTTCTCGATATTGAATCAGTGAGACACGGCTATCGTAAAGATCTTGCCCCTGGAACACACCATTCTGATAAACCCCTCGATTCACGCCGATCATTAGGTCAAACGGAAGGCGATGATGATCACACAATTCAGCCAATGTCCAGAAAATGCGATTGGACAATGCTTCTTGATTGGCGTGGCTGGCGTTCAGGCCATTCTGAAGGACATCAGATAGTGCAGTAGTGGCACGTCCATCACTAATGACTTGTGGTGCGAAGTTGGGTGGGAGCGATATGGCACATGCACGAGCTCCATTAGCGGTGAAGTGATCAAATCGCTGTTCTAAAGCACTGCGTAAATTCGTGAGTGATCCATCTTGCTGGATCCCAGTACAGTGAGAAAGCCGCTGTTGCGTGGATTCTTTTCCAAGGTGGAAAACAAGGTCGTCGGTTCTGAGGCATGGAATGTAAGTTTGAGTGTTGAACCCGCTGAGTTCATCATCGAAATCATTTGTTAAGAAGACGGATTCGACGTTGCTTTCGTGGAGCACGGTGTCCGCCCAGTCGGCGGATGACATCTTGTTTTCAGATGATTCGTAGACAGCTTCCCAGTTGGTAGCGTCGAGACGTTCATCTTGAAGATCAAAAAACTTCTGGCAAATATCGATCAGCCAGCCGTACTGAGCAGTGTTCTCGATCGGTCCTAGATGTTCGACAAGGCGTCCAACTTTTTCACGAGGCGAGATCCCTTCCTCTTCGATAAGAGTTTTTGGCATACCAGCCGAATGAGCCAGCTCTGTGTAGTAATGGTAGCCTAGAAGGTCAGCGAGAGTGGTTGACGCTGGCTGCAGAGGATTAATATGCGTGTGGGGGTCAACCAAACGAATAGAAGCTAACTCGTTGTAGATACTTTGACGGGCGGAGAGGGTCATAGCGTTGAAAGTTTTATGGGGTTTTTTCTGAATGTCGAGACGGGTTTCACACGAACACTGTAACGGTTGTCGTTTTCGGGGTAATTAACCAACTCAGCGATTGTTCAGGGAATACAGGTTGTCAAAGGATAGATTGACCGATGGATTCGCGTCAAACCGGCCACCGTTAAAGTTTCTGAGTCGAATATTTTGCAAGATTTTCCCTGTTAAGCGGTTCCCGCCTCATCGGCTGGTTTCAATTGCATGACCGAGAAAAAAGCTACAAGTTGATGGCCTGCTCTTTACAATGAGGACGCGGGCAGATTTGTGAGGGGAAAGTCTTAAGTGCTCTAACCCACTCGTTTCACCTTGGTTGAGAGTTAAAGCTTCAATGGATCAAGATTTAGATTCCTCAGGATATCTTGAGCAACCAAAGGCAAGTCTCGCCGAGAGTGGGGGACGTGTAGATGCTTCCGAGGTCGAGCACAATCCGGATAAGGGGCAGGGTAGGGGAGTCCAATCGTTGCCAGCGGTGTTGGTGCAGTCTCCGCGTCGTCGGGACTCACTTACGCATGCGTTAACGGTAATGGCCGCCGTTTCCGTAATGCTACTTTTGGCTAGGTACGTGGTTCCGCGGATTGTGGAAGAAATGCGATATGCGTGGCATCGCGGAGAATTGAGAGCAGAATATCAATCGGGTCGTGAGGGATTGAATAACGTGTCTCTTGATGCTCTTAGCGATGCTTATCAGATGGTGACTTCTGCGGTGGGGCCAAGTGTTGCTCATATTGATGTTGAACGTCCAAGTACCGAGGGTGACAGCCTCGCCCAGCGATTCTTTGGGAGTGGCATGCCGCCGTCGGATCAAGGCAGTGGTGTCGTGGTTGATAGTGATGGTTATGTGCTAACCAATCGTCATGTGATTCTTGGAGGTGAATCAATAACCGTCACCCTAAGCGACGGACGGCAGTTATCGGCTCGGGTAGTTGGCTCAGATGCACTGACTGATTTAGCGTTAATCAAGATTGATGCCACAGATCTATTGCCGATTGAGTGGGGTGATAGCGATCGCAGCAAGGTGGGGGCACCAGTTTGGGCTGTGGGTAGTCCTTTCGGGTTGGATCGTACGGTCACATTCGGGATTCTGAGTGGTAAGCATCGGATGGTCAGGGCGAGCACTCAGTATCAGGATTTCATGCAGAGTGACGTTGCTGTTAATCCGGGTAATAGCGGTGGCCCGCTCGTCAATGCGCGAGGGCATCTGATCGGAATCAATACAGCAATTGTTGGAGACACTTATCGTGGTGTAAGTTTTTCAATACCAAGCAACGTGGCTCGGCAAGTTTATGAGCAGTTGCGCTCACAGGGGCGAGTGGAGCGAGGTTGGCTTGGAGTAAGGCTGCAGGACGTGGAATACGATCCGGATTCCAGCGAGGACCCTCTATTGCGAGGTGCGTTGGTTGATTACTTGATTGCTGCTGATGCGCCTGCAGCGATTGCAGGTATGAATTCTGGTGATCGAATTCGCTCGGTCAATGGTGAGATAATTGAAAACATGGCTCATCTAATGCGCGTGATTGGTAGCACCCTTGTTGGTTCGACAGTCAAGGTGGAGGTGGATCGCATGGGTGAGCCGGTAGAACTGTCAGTTGTCTTGGGAGCTCGTCCGAATCAGATTAACCAGCAGTAGAATTTCAATTTGTTCCAGCAGTTGTTCGCGTCACATTATTGAAGTGTTTTCTGAGAGACATTGATTAGGGTCACGGTCAATAAAGCGACGGCATTCTGGGGTATCGATCGTGTAACTCCGGCATCATGATAGGCAGGGTGAGGGCTTGCCTTTACAGCCCTACAGCCTCCTGTTTTCATGCCAGCAACAGTCTGTTCGATCGCGGCGAACACATCACGTTAACCAATTTTGAAAGAGTACCTTTCAAAATCTGTGACGCAATCACCTCGGTTGAGTGTCATTTTGAATCGAATGATCACACGATGGCCGGATTGGGCCACGTTTCCAGTTCCGAGGGTTTATTTGAGGATTTTGAGGCCGCGAGGCAGTTTTTTTCTAATCGGTGTGGACACTTTCGTTGCCTCGCCTTGTTTTTGGTAACCGAGGACTGTCTGTTCGTATCTGTTCTTACATGTTTGTTTGTTGAAGAAGTGAATCCGGAGCTCATTTGGAAGTGTTGCTGGGAATCGGCTCCACAAATCAACAGCGTGCTCGTACAATACTTCGTGTGGTAATGGAGAGGGCTCGATACCTTTTTCGGCATTTGCGTTCTCATATCCTATTGGCCGAAGATTGGTTTTTGGCTGATTCATCCTGTTTCGGTACACTGAAATTGTTTGTGCATACTGCCACGTTTATTGACTGAATAATTGGTTCCACCGGTAGTCCAATGAAATCTTACAGAGTGATTACTTTTCTTGCATTGTCCTCAGCCGTTTTCTGTGTTGGTGTCGCTGATGCAGAAACTCCTGCGACGGGTAGCGGAAAACAACTTGGTGTAGTGGCCGACAAACCAGCTAACGGCCCAAGTGTGAAAGTTGCCAATGGTTTTATGGTGCCTTACACATTGACGATCCCCGGAACCGACGTGACCTTGGAAATGATTCCTATTCCAGGTGGCTCATTCGTGATGGGAAGTCCCGCTGATGAAGCCGGTCGGGCTGAAGACGAAGGGCCGCAGGTCAAGGTGATTGCTGAACCCATGTGGGTTGGAATGCGAGAGATCACTTGGGCTCAATACAAGCCGTATATGTATTTGTATGGCATCTTCAAAGAATTTGAATCCAAGGGCGAGCGGAAGGTTACCGAGGAAAATCGTATTGATGCGATCACCGCACCAACCGAGCTTTACGATCCAACCTTCACTTTTGAATATGGTGAAGAAGATAACCAGCCTGCGGTGACGATGACGCAGTACTCGGCGCAGCAGTACACGAAATGGTTAAGTCGAGTTACTGGTCAACAGTATCGTCTTCCCACAGAAGCAGAATGGGAGTACGCAGCTCGAGGTGGAACACAGACCGCCTACAGTTTTGGTTCAAGTGCCGATCAAATAGATGACTACGCTTGGTCGTTTGATAATTCTGGTTTAGAGGCTCCAGTGGTGGGTGGTAAAAAGCCAAACCCATTTGGCCTCTACGACATGCACGGCAATGTTGCGGAGCTAACCGTCAATGAGTACACCGAGGACGGATATGCTCGGTACGTAGACAAACAGCCCATACGAGCAGCGGAAATGGTCGTCTGGCCAGAATGGGCCTATCCTGTCGTGGCTCGAGGCGGCAGTTGGGAAATGGAAGCCGAGCAGTTGCGAAGTGCGGCAAGGTTGGCATCAGACGATGAGGTTTGGAAAGAGGACGATCCGAATTTCCCTAAGAGTCCTTGGTGGTTCACAAATGACCCTGCTCGAGGGGTAGGTTTTCGTCTGTTCAGATCTTACGATCCATTGGGTGATGAACAAATCAAGAACTTTTGGGAGTCCACTGCCGAAGACGTCAACGATGATGTTCAAGCACGGCTTGACGGCGGTCGTGGTGGCCTCGGCTTGGTCGATAAGGGGTTGTCAGAAGCAATTGAGAAGATGAAGAACTGAGACGATTCGGTTTGGGGCGACCACAATCTGTAGCGGATCGAGATAGATGGTTGGGCATGGGGCCACGCGGGGGATTTGGGAGCCAGATCTCTTCTCTCTTGGGAAAGCGTTATGTCTTTCCTCGTCAAGAGGATCTTGCGAGTTGGTGGAAGTCTGTAATGATGTTCACTCCCTGAGGTTCTGAGGGAACCCGTTGATGGGGATGATTTTCTAGATTTCAACCGTGTGAAAGCTGTGTACGAAAATATTGCTCTCGTTGGTGCTACTGGTGCTGTTGGTCGAATTGTTCTAGAGCAGATTGTTCAGCGACAACTGCCTTGTCGCTCACTCAAGTTACTCGCATCCCAGCGATCCGCAGGTACCGTTGTTGAAGTCGGGGGGCAATCGCTGACTGTCGAGTTGTTGAGCCCCGAGGCCTTCGAGGGTGTGGATCTTGTGATCGCCAGCACGCCGGATGAAGTATCCCAAGAGTTTGCACCTTGGGCGGTTGCCGCCGGTGCGGTTGTTGTTGACGAAAGCGGTTACTGGCGAATGGATCCCGAGGTACCGTTGATCATTCCAGAAGTGAATCCCGAAGCAATCGTCAATCACCGCGGTATTATTTCCAGTCCCAATTGCAGTACGACACAGATGGTTGTCGCCTTGTCTCCTCTACATCGAGCAGCAAGAGTAAGACGCGTTGTGGTTAGCACGTACCAAGCGACCAGTGGGGCAGGGACGGCTGGAAACGAAGAGCTTTTTAAGAGCGTGCAGCAGGCACTAGAAGGGAACACCGCCCCCCCGAAGACGTTTCAGCATCCTATTGGTTTTAACTTGATTCCGCAGATTGGTTCGAACAAGTTTGAAGGATACACCAGTGAAGAGATGAAGATGGTCCATGAAACACGAAAGATCATGGGCGATGACGAAATACAGGTCTGCCCTACTTGTGTTCGTGTTCCGGTTACCATCGGTCATAGCGAGTCTATTTTAGTTGAGACCGAGCGTCCAATCACAGTGCAGGAAGCGATTCAATTGTTCTCAGAAGCGGATGGCGTCACGGTTGTTGACGATCTTGAGTCCCGCCAATACCCAATGCCACGAGATTGCGAGGGTAAGGACGACGTGTTCGTTGGGCGAATTCGAAAAGATATCAGTTGCCCTAATGGTTTGGCATTTTGGTGTGTTAGTGACAATCTTCGTAAAGGTGCAGCTACGAACGCAGTGCAAATCGCGGAGCTGTTGCAGAGAACGTCAGTCTAGAGCAAGTATGGCGTTTCCACGTCTGACCTTGTTTCTGCCGGTTTAAAGTGTTTTGGCGGAGACCATTGTTTTGGATTCTTACCTGCGAGCCTTTAAGCTTACGGTTGCGTATGAGGGCACTAACTATTTTGGTTGGCAGGTGCAGCCCAATAAACCAACGATCCAAGGGAAATTGCAGGAAGCCATTCAGTCGGTTACGTCAAACTCGGTGGCTGTTGTGGGAAGTGGCCGAACCGATACTGGTGTGCATGCCTTGGGGCAAGTTTTTAGTTGCCGTTTGCCGTGGAGAGGCTCCGCCCAGCAGCTCGGCTTGGCCTTGAATACGAAACTTCCTTCAGATATCGCGATTCGCGAATCGGTAGAGTCTGTGCAGGGATTTCACGCGATTCGGGATGCCATTCGAAAGCGTTATCGCTATCAGTTACAAGTCGGTGGCGTGGTTTCGCCGTTTGAGCGACGTTATCGCTGGCGCGTGAAAACCGCAGTCGATTTTCGGCGAATGCAAGACGCTGCACAACTATTTGTAGGTGAGCATGATTTTGCAAGTTTTCAAGCAGCCGGTGCTGAGCGGCTCTCGACTGTCAGAACCATTTTTGACTGTTCGATACTTCGGCAGACCCGGCAAGATGATTGCGATGGAGAATTGGTTGCAGTCGAAATCGAAGCGAATGGCTTTTTGTATAACATGGTTCGTAATATTGTTGGGTCTCTGATCGAAGTAGGCAGTGGGAAGAAAGACAAGGAGTGGCTGCGGTCAGTTTTTGTGGCGAAAGATCGATCAAAAGCAGGACCTACTGCGCCGGCTCACGGTTTGTGTTTGCTTCGTGTTGATTATCCCACAGACATCCTTCTCTAAGATTTGTGGCTTCGGCAGGGTCGGGTATTCATTGCGGTGTAATGGGTGTCATCGGGACAGCACGTGAGAAATGACAAAGATGATTCACTGCAGAGGTTTGTGGTTTGAATCCTAGCCAAAGCATTTTATTGATCGATGGTTACAACGTCATTGCACCCGCGGCTCCGCCTGGACGTTGCGCTGATCCGCTATGGTTGCACAGGGAGCGGGAGCGGCTTTTAGGGCGACTCAGAGATCACTTGCCCGAGCAGGTGCGGCGGCTCACGATTGTGATCTTTGACGCGGCTAATCCACCGATCGTTTCTGGTCATCAACATTCTGGTTTTGGCGTTAATATTCGTTTTGCGGTTGGCTATCCGGAGGCAGACGACTTAATCGAGGAGTTGATTGTGGCTTGCGCAACCCCCAAGAGGCTTGCCGTTGTGTCAAGCGATCACCGATTGCAGGTGTCAGCTAAACGACGTTCAGCCACGGTGTACGATTCAGAGGCTTGGTTAGACCACTTAGTGGCAGGGCGAGTGAGATTGGCGCCGGGTGTCTTTGATCGTTTAGTAGTCCGGCAACAAGAAAAAAACGAGCAGGACGAGAGCTCATCGCTACCATCTCAGAAAGAAGTAAATGCTTGGCTCAAAGAGTTTGATCTAGAATGATCCGGGGGACTTTTTGACTAAATTTGCCGTCCTGGCAACACAAACGGCTATGCATGAAAAGTACGAAAGGGGGAATTGTGATGGCCTGTTTCATACTCCGGTGGGGGTGGCAAGGGCATCATGGATTCGCTTATTCAGGCTGGGTGACCTACGATTGGTCGGATGTCAGAGAATCTTTATGAATCACGAGAACTGGGAACCTTCCGAAGTTGTGGTCACATGCTTACAATCCCCAATCAGGTTTAACTACTGGCGATTGTTTTTTCGGTGATCGCCATTTCCACGCGCACTTATGCAGTTTTTTGGGAACCACAAAACGATGACCGCCAATGCGATTGAGCAACGCGTTTTCAATTTCTCGGCAGGGCCCGCAACCATTCCCGTCTCTGTTTTGGAATCCGTGCGAGACGAATTGTTGTGCTATCCAGGAGCGGGTGCGTCGGTGATGGAAATCAGTCATCGAAGCAAGATTTTCACCGAAATCGCGAGTGATGCTGAGGCGTCTCTCCGCCAGTTGATGGGTGTTCCCGAAGAGTACTCGGTTCTTTTTCTTCAGGGCGGTTCAGCGTTACAGTTCTCCATGATTCCAGCGAATCTTTTAAGGGGAACCAGCAAGAATGCTCATTATTTGGTGACCGGTTCGTGGAGTAAGAAAGCAATCGCAGAGGCCAAGAAAGAGGGCGAGGTATCAGTAGCCTTCGACGGGAAGGATGGTAATTACAGCGGACTGCCTGCTGGTGGGTCGTTGAATGTTCCTAGTGATTCGGCGTATCTCTACTACTGCAGTAACGAGACCATTCAGGGTGTCCAGTTCGGTGAAGAACCAGAGTGTCCTTCTTCGGTTCCCCTAGTATGCGACGTATCGAGTGATTTTCTGTCGAGAAGAATAGATATTTCCAAATATGGTCTGCTTTACGCTTGTGCGCAGAAAAATGCTGGGCCTGCTGGGGTAACCGTTGTTGTGATTCGCAAGGATTTACTGGAACGGGGAGACGATGCTCTTCCGGGTTACTTAAATTATCGTAACCACGATGAAGCGGATTCGATGTGGAATACACCTCCGACTTTTGCGGTTTATATGCTCGGTAAAATTGCACATTGGCTCCGTGATGACATTGGCGGCCTCGAGGCGGTTGAGCAATTGAATCATCACAAAGCGGAATTGCTTTATGC
>JAKMEW010000048.1 GCA_022425745.1 Rubripirellula sp. | reverse complement strand
GGACCCGTTCGATTACGGTTGTCGGTTAACGTTTCAGCCATGACGGCTACGCCGCCTGGACCATAACCTTCGTAGATGATCTCCTCGAGATCACCACCGTCAAGTTCACCTGTCCCCCGCTTGATCGCTCGCTGGATATTATCCTTGGGCATACTAACTGCTTTAGCATCGTCGATTGCTTTTCGCAGTTTAAGATTGGCCGCCGGATCACCGCCACCGGACTTTGCAGCCACGATAATCGCTTTACTAAGCTTGCTCCACAACTTGCCACGCTGAGCGTCCACGCGACCTTTACGGTGCTGGATATTGGCCCATTTTGAATGTCCTGCCATGAATCTTTCAAAGAAAAACAGAATGGTGAAATGAAATCCAAAACAAAAATTAAAGGGTCCGATTTCGACAAGGATCAGCCCTTGTGACCAACGGATCTCCGAAGTCAGCTACCTCGACAAGAGCTACCTCGGCTTTCGCTTTGTCAATTTACGACTCGCTGACTTCTTAGCCGGAGTTTTTTTTGCTGACTTCGGTTTTGTCTTGGTGGTCGAAGGCTTCTTCGCAGAGGCCTTCTTCGCAGAGGCCTTCTTCTTGGTGGCTTTTTTGACCGGTAACTTCTTTGCGGTCTTTTTCTTTACCGGTGACTTTTTCGCACTCTTTTTCTTCGCAGGAGTCTTTGCGGCAACCGTCTTCTTTGAACTCTTCTTAGCCGTCTTCTTCGTCACTTTTTTCGTGCCACTGACCGCTGCAGAAACTTTCTTGGAGCCTTTTTTCTTGGCGGTCGAGGTGCTGGTTGACTTGGACGCTGTTGCTTTCTTCTTTTTTGTTGACTTCGCCGCTTTTTCTGCAGCCTTAGCTTGAGCTGCTTTTGCTGCCGCTGCCGCCTTCTCCTCTGCCGCCTTTTCTGCCGCAGCTTTCTCGGCTGCAGCTACTTTGGCCGCAGCAGCCTTTTCTGCAGCGGCCTTCTTGGCTGCTTTCTTTTCCAGTGCCGCTTGCTCCTCCTCTAGGCGAAGTCTCTCGGCTTCTTCCGCTGCAGCTCGTTCGTCGGCTTTTCTCTTAACCACACGCTTCTTGGCTGCCTTTTTACTCGCTAACCATTGATCCAATCTTTCGCTAGAACCCTTGTTGACCGCATCAAGCAATTGTCTCGCAGTTTTATCCTTGGTGCTTGCATTCAACGCGACAGCTGCTTGATGCAGGAGCCCCGAGAAATCAATCGCCTTATTTTTCGGGATCGCTCGCTCCAAACCAGGCACTTTCCCAGCCATTGCTTCTGACTGGGAAGCAATTTCAGTGGCAAGCATGATCACCATCGCCGAGTAATCGACGGGAATCGCATGGCCACCGAGTCCGTTTTGCACCGTGTAGTTGAGAACAAACGGAGTCATCCCCGGCATCTTCTCGAATTTAGCAACCGCTTTTCCGAGATTCTCCTTCTTAAGATGGTCCAAATCAAACGTGTAGAACTCTTCAAAGATTGCTTGAAGGTTGCTTTTCAACCGCCGCGCAGCTTTCTGCGGATCTGGCAAGTTTTCAAGCACCTGGCTGAGTTCAGTGATGGTGGTTACCCTCACCTCGTTCCAGTCAAAAAACTCCTGCTCACACTTCGCCATTCCTTCATCAGCGAGATCCGCAGGGGCATCTTCGAGAAGCGAAGCATAAAGAACATGCTCAAGCAGTGGACGCGTGGGTTGTGTTGGTAGCGGTTGATACAACTTCTTCAAAGCGGTCTGAAGTTTACCAATCAATGAAGCTCGGTTACTTGCTGACATCTGTTACTAAATCTGCCAAAAGGTGTGAATTGAATTAAAAGGATGAGGCCATGAAACCTCAAACTCCAACGGCACGGTCGCCCGAATTCCCCCGAGGCACCGGCACGATTCATTTAATGATTTACTAGCTGCGAATCTTCAGGCAAGAATGGTTCCCACACATTGGTGCGACCTCGCCGAATCCCTCTTAGGCTCCGTCTCACTCTGTGTCTTCTTGCTCTGACGCCCTACTTGTCTCTTCCTCCGACCCTGGTTCTCGTTCTTGCTTGATCTTCTCGAGAATTTCTCCCACGAGCAACGAGTGCTGAACGCCTTTATCGATAACAAACTGCAATCGAGGTGTGTGCCGAGTATCGATCCGACTCGCTATTTTACTCTGCAAAAATCCGGCTGCATTCTGCAATCCCCGCAAAGAGAGCTGCTGCTGTGCTTCGTCCCCCATCACGCTTACCGAGACTTTTGCTTCGCGCATATCCGGACTGACTTTCACACCAACCACTGTCACGTCCCGAACGCGAGGGTCACGCAGTTCTGTCAGAATCGATGAGGCAACCACCTCACGGATTGCCTCACCAGCTTTCAATAATCGTCGACTACTCACAAGTTTCCAGTTTCGAAATATGCTGCTTTTAAATGAAGTGCCACAGATGAGCCGTAGCTTCTAGCAAGTCTTTCCAATCTAGGAAGTGACCTACCATACCCCTTAGTCGATCGCTCCCCTGTCCCGTCACTTCGTCACGCCGCGTGCAGCGACCTTTTGATGCGTGCTGTGCCATCATGGATAGTGGGCTATCATGGATAATGAACAGCGATAAGGAGGATTGTCTTACCAAGAGGGTTGAACGTTATTCCGGAAAGTTTCCGTCGCTGAAGCATTTCCCAAAAATCGCACGCAATTAGTCCAAAGTTCGTGCGACCTCTTCGATACGATAGGCCTCAAGCATGTCATCCTGCTTGATGTCATTGAAGCCTTGCAGGCGAATACCGCACTCCATACCACGCGGAACTTCCTTGACGTCTTCCTTGATACGCTTCAGAGAGTCCAATGCGTAATCACCAATCGTGCGTCCATCTCGGTTAACACGAATTCGGCAACCACGCTGAATTGACCCCTGAGCAACATAACAACCTGCGATGGTTCCGACACGGCTGATGCTGAACACCTGCTTCACCAAAGCTCGCCCAAGTTCGACAACGCGTTCCTCTGGCTTCAGTCGGCCTTCAATCATCGCTTTGATGTCATCGGTGAGCTTGTAGATGACGTCGTAACGACGAACCTCCACATTTCTCTCGTCAGCGAGTGAGCGGGCTTGTTCGTCAGGTATCACATTGAAGGCAGCGATGACGGCGTTCGAGGCAGAAGCAAGAGTAACGTCCGCTAAAGTCACACCCCCAACGCTCCTCTGAAGTACCCGAACTTCAACTTCGGGGTTATCGAGCTTACTGAGTTCTTTATCGATCGCCTCAAGCGACCCCTTTACATCAGCTCGAACGATCAAATTGAGCTTAACCTTTTCCTCCTGCTGACCCAAACGTCCTTCCTGCAACATCTCTTGGAAGTTCTCGAATGAAACCTTGGTCGAGATACCGCTCAGGCTTTCTTGACTACTGGTTCTAGCACGATCAGCCGCAATCTCTCGAGCTTTACTAATGTCGTCTAAAACGTGGAATCGCTCGCCCGCTCCTGGAGGCTGATCAAAACCCATCACGCTAACGGGTGTACTCGGGCCAGCCGTTGTCAAAGACTCTCCGGTCAACGTATCGGACATGGCACGAACACGGCCGTGTGCCGAACCACATACCACGACATCGCCAACCGAAAGGGCACCGTTCTGAACAATCAACTTGGCAACCACACCGCGGTCACCTTGCTGCTCTGATTCTAGGCAGACACCGAGAGCAGATCGATTTGGATTCGCGGTATACTCGTTCAGTTCAGCGATGGTGAGCAGGGTCTCAAGCAACTCATCCATCCCCGTGCCCTTGATAGCACTGGTATGAACGACTTCCACATCACCACCCCATTCACTGGGTGTTAACTGATGCTCAGTTAACTGGGTCATGACTCGATTAGGATCAACCCCCTCGAGGTCAATTTTATTCAGGGCAACCACAATCGGCACTTCAGCCGCCTTTGCATGGCTGATCGCCTCTTCAGTTTGCGGCATGATTCCGTCGTCTGCTGCGACCACCAAAACGGCGATATCTGTGACATTTGCACCACGTGCACGCATTTCGGTAAACGCTTCGTGACCCGGGGTATCGACGAAGGTCACACTTCGGCCATCTTCTTTTTGAATTTCATAGGCTCGAATATGTTGTGTAATGCCGCCGGCCTCTCCACTGACCACGTCAATTCCGATCAGGTAGTCAAGAAGGCTGGTTTTACCGTGGTCGACATGGCCCAAGAACGTAACGATTGGCGGTCTTGGAAGGAGCGAATCAGGATCATCCTGAATCTCTTCCAACCCTGAAATCACTGCATCTTCGAGTGATTCAGCAGCCCGCAGTTGGATGCTCAAGTCAAGTTCCGTCGCGATCAACTCCGCGGATTCGAGATCGAGTTCCGAGTTGATATTGAATCCGCCCTGAAGTCCCATCGACATCAAGGTTCCGAGGACTTTACCAACAGAAACCCCAGCAGCCTCAGAGAACGCTCGGATCGAACACGGCAATTCAACTGCTACCGCTTCTTTTCTTGGCGCTGCGGTATTTACGCCTTTTCGCTTTCGGCCATAGGATCGGTGCGACGACCCGATGGGCTGACCGCTTCTATCGAGCGTAATTCTACCTCGAGACTTACCTCGGACTCGCTCTGCACGAGGGCTCGCCATACCCGCTAATTTTTTTCGCGGTTTGTCATCATCAAAGTCGCGATCACCAGGCTTTTTCTGCTTATCTCCGGTGAAGCCTGTCAGACCAGCACCACCGCGTTTCACAACACCCCGTTTTTTATCGGAATCTTCTTGAGCCAACTGCTCAAGGGGTGCTCGCATACCCTGACGGTGGCCAGCGATATGGTCAGGACTTAGCTTCACATCAGGCTTTTGTGCTTTGGGCTCATTGCCCGTCGCCTTGGTCGGAGCGGGCGTAGCGACATCAGGCAGTGATGCCATTTTCACCGCCACGCGAGGCTCACGTTTTTTGGGCTTCCCAGGCTCCGCACCGCGTTTGTCGCCACCGACACCACGGCCAAGGGATCGCATTTTACCGCCACCCAGCGCAGTGGCATTCGGACGAACAGGAACGATCGCATCGGGCGAGGTAGGTGGACCGGGCTGACGAACCGACATTCGACTTTTGATTCGACTCGCAAGCACGCCTGGCGTGCCCTTATCGGGTGCAACCGGCTGTGTAGGTGCGGCCCCTGGCAAAGTCGCACTGGATGCTACCGAATCTTGTGCGTCTGAGCCGCTGGAACTATCACTCGCAGGATCTTGCGAATCCGCTCCAGAATCCGCTGTTTCACCACCGTCAACCTCTTCTTGATTGGCCTGCACAGCCTTCCTACCACGAATGGAGATCGGCTTACGGTCTGTCGGAAGGCCTTCGCGGACAGCAGCGGGCGCTTCATCCTGAACAGGCTCTGGCGCAGGAGAATTGGATGAAGCGAGGTGGTCGCGAACCTTTTGTGCTTCTTCATCCGTCAGACTGGCAAGTGCTGATCCTTTACCGGTAATCCCTACCTTTTTGACCAGATCTACCAGATCTTTACTATCGACATTGAGTTCTTTTGCGAGCGCGTAAATGCGTGCGGGCACGGGCGAAAATCCTGTCAGTTCAATTTTGGAACCCGCCGAGCGAAATCGTTTCCTGGAGCGTCGTACGGGAGGATGCCCCAAAAGCGGGCGGGTTCATCTCTTATTTGTCTCGATCACATAAAGTCATTCCTCCATCGCCGCAATGAGCCGTCATCAAGCTCATGCGTCGGGGACAAATCATCGGTAGCCAAAGCCAATTTCGGCCTGATCCCCCACTAACATAGCGGAAAACCTTGCATCCGATGAGGTCGTTTAGGGGCGATTTGCGGCAGCGTGCGGAACAAAAGTTGTCCCGTTCTCTACACAAAGACGCCCCTATAAAAAGCCAGACAATCCGTTTTAGGCAAGGGGTAACGACGAAACTTCCCCTGAAAAGACCCAAAAGTTGGCTCTTTCCCACAAAGAAAGGCTCATCAAGGAGATTCCAGAGGTACCCTCTCGACCTCCGCTCCCTAGAAGACTGGCATCCAAAACCTACACGTTCGGAGCTTCATCCCCCTGATCACTCGATGCATCACCTTCACCCGATGCCTCAACTTCAGGGGCTTCAGCATCCTCTACAGCAGGCTCAGCATCCTCTACAGCAGGCTCAGCATCCTCTACAGCAGGCTCAGCAGCCTCTACAGCAGGCTCAGCAT
>JAKMEW010000045.1 GCA_022425745.1 Rubripirellula sp. | reverse complement strand
TGGTGCGTGCTCGGTATCGATCGACACACCGGAAAAGAATTGTGGCGAAGTGTTCTCGCTCAAGAGTGCCCGCATGAACCGGGACACCCGACAAACTCATTAGCTTCCGGATCACCGGTGACCGATGGAAAACGGATCTATGTATCACTGGGGAGCCGAGGCATTTACGCTCTCGATCTCAACGGAAATCTGCTTTGGTCTCGTCGCCTCGGCGTGATGCAAACACGGTTTGGTTTTGGAGAAGCGAGCACCCCTGCGGTCCACAAAAACACATTGGTGGTCCCTTGGGATCATGAGGGGCAATCGGCCATCTTTGCGCTGAATGCCGAGACGGGAGAAACCCTCTGGAAGGCCTCCCGAGACGAACCGACTTGCTGGAGCACACCTCTGATTGTGACTCCAACTAATTCACTTGATCTAACGCCACAGGTCATTCTCAATGGCAAAAAGATTATCAGTTACCGACTCAGCGATGGCCTACCTCTATGGAGACATCACCACGAAGGGGTGAACCCGATTGCATCACCCATTGGCTATCAGAATCTCGCTTTTTTGATGCTCGGCTATCGCGGTTACAGTGTTCAAGCGATTGATCTCGCGAAAACAGAATCGAACCCTCAAGACGCCGGTCGATCTGAGGGCACAGATGATTCGACCCAAGCAGCAACGGATGGTGCTGAGCGGCCTGCCGTGATTCAGTGGAGCAGCGAAGAGACGGGACCGTATGTGTCATCCGCTGCGATCTGCAATGAGAGCCTTTTTGTCACCAAAGGGCTGCAAGGGATCTTGTCGGTGTTTCAAGCTGAAACGGGGAAGATTCTCCTGAATGAACGAAGGATTGAGCAACTTGGAACCCTTTACGCATCTCCGCTTGCCGTTTCAGGAATCAGTACACCAGAGAATGAACAACCAAATCGCAAGAGCGAACCGACACCCTCCAAACAGAGCATCCTTGTTGATCATCACAAAATCCCAAGACTTTACTACTGCAGCCGCGACGGAACGACGGTGGTCATTGCTGCTGAGCCACCCTTTGATGTCCTCGCAGTCAATCGACTTGAAGAGCCTATTGATGCATCTCCAGTGGCATCGGATAAGCAACTCTTTATTCGCACCACCAGGGCCCTGTACTGTCTTGAACAGCACTGTCTTGAACAGCACTGTCTTGAACAGCACGAGGCCGCTAGCGACTGACGCGAATTGACTCACGCGGCCCGCGAGGGGCGCAATCACGGCGTACACACGCTCAATCATCCTCAATCACGCCCGGTCAACGACTTCCTCTCACGAACCCTCGATCGTTAGGAAGGGAGTCGCGAGGACCAGGATGCCGTGTTGCCCCAAGCTGACGTCCTGACCTCGCTCCTCCTCCTTGGTCCATCCAAGACCTTTCCAGCTGCGTCTCCCCGCTCCTGTGAAAGAAGGAGCGGAAATCGCTTGCCGGAACTACCGGAGGTAAGTTGCCCCCAATCACCTCCGGATTCATCCATGAAACCGCGATCCTCACCAACGCATCGAGTGCCCCCAAACGATGCATCGGATCGTCGCGATGCCCCTATTTTACCGAGTCCGAAATGTCCACTGCGCTGCACTACACGCGCTACTGCAGCGCAGTGGTCTTCACTGCGCTGAAATCCACCGGCAGAACGCTAAAAACTTTTGTTTATTTCTGCGCAATACAGCGCAACAGCGGACTACTACACGGCAGCAAAAAGCATTTCCAGAAAATCCCCCCCCCTTCACTCACCTGGTCGCCCTCACCAAATCACGCGAGCGGACATCTACGCCCGGGGGCGGCGCACGTTACGAGGTTGGCACCACGATCCTCTGGCGGCGCGTTAGGATGTGAGTAGAGCGATAAGAAGAGTGTCACGCTTGGTAGCCAGCTTAGCGAAACAAAGGACTTGGGATTGAGAGCAATGCGTTACGGTCTAAAAGCCCTTCTTGCGATTCCAATTGTTGCTGCGATTGTCTTTTGGTTTGTCTTGTCGGAGATTCGCTCCGAGCGATACTACGTGCTCTCCAATCTGCATATCCAAGGTTGGGACATTCTCACGATTGGAGAGAAAGAACTCGACCAAATGATTTTTGGGAAGGAAAGAGACTCATTCTATATGAGGAACACGATCGACGGCATCACGATTAGCGTGCAGTTGTTTGGTTTCGCCTTTTCAACCGATAGCACCCGTTGGCAATACAAACAGGCTGTAAACAAAGTTGATGAGGCGATGCAAGCGTTTTTGAAACGCAATCCCGATCTGGTTGCTGACTGGGCTGCGATTGAAGTTTATGCGGTAGATGCGACTGACACACCTAATCACGGAATAAAACGCCAGATCAGTTACACGCGATTCAAGACGTATCCGCCAGAGCAGCAATAAGTGAAGGAATTGCGTCGAATTGGCGAAGCAGATAGCGAACCCGCCTGGAAAGATAGGCAAAAAAAGACGTTTAACGGAGGAATATCAGTTGTGACTCCGCATTAAAGTGAATCACGGTTACCAGCTTGGTGGCAAAGCTCCAAAGGGGCAGGTCCCTAGTCCTCGTTACCGCGTGTCAAATGACCGGTGCGACGAATCGCCAGAAGTAACCAAATCATGACCGAAAAACTTCCCGTCACTCCGATGAGCCCAAGCAGGCTAATCTCGCGAATCCCAAGGACTGCTTCTTCCGCAAAAAGAAGCGGCGGAACCTTCGTCGCGAGCAACAAAGATGAGCCAAGAAAAACAGCACTGGCCATCAATCCTAACACCAATCGGTTCACTGTCGGCCCGATGCGTTGATGTTCCAGAACCACTCGTAGTTCGCCGCGACGGGTTTGACGCATCAAGGAGATGATTTCCTCGGGAGCTGTCTCGAGAAAGCTTTCTGCCTCGAGATAAATCCGACGGGCCTGACGCAAACGCCGCTTCGGACTCAAACGACGCATTATCACGCGACGAACAAAGCTACGCACAATATCAAGCGAATCAAAACTTGCTCCGAGTTCGCGCAACGTTCCCTCGAGGGAGATCAGCATCTTCAGCAACAGAGCGGATTGGTTTGGCAAGGCAATCGCATGTCGGTGCAACAAATCGCTCAAACTGTTGAGAGCCCCAGTCATGTCAAATTCACCGAGTCTTTGACGCCCGTAGGTTCCGATAAATTCAGCGACATCAATGGCCAACAACGACTCATCAAGATCAAGTGGCGCATCACCGATCCGTCTGATCAAACGCATCAACCGATGTTGGTCCCCCTGAGAGACCGCTACCAACATTTCCTCAATTGTTTCCCGCAGATTCTCATCAATCCGACCTACCATTCCAAAATCGAGAATACCTAATCGGCCATCCTGCAGCACAATCAGATTTCCGGGATGCGGATCCGCGTGAAAGACCGCCTCCTCAAAAATCATCTCCAAATAAACATTTGCAAGCGTCTCGGAAAGCGACATTCTGAGTTCGTCAAGCTCATCCTCCGAGAGATCACCGTGAGCGGTTCTCGTCTCTGGACGACTCGCTGGTTCGGTAGAATCACTCTCAAGGAAATCAGATAACGGCGTCCCGACCAACTCGTCCATCACCAGGACGCGTTGTGAGCAGAGAGTCGGGACGGGCTTGGGAATCACGACATCAGAACCACTCGCCTCGAGCATCTCACCAAAGTGCTCCAAGTTCTGCCGCTCACGGCCAAAGTCAATCTCGCGTGTGATCATCGGCGCGAGTTGCCGGATCATCTCGGTTGGCCGCCAAACGGCAAACGCCTCGACGTGCTCCGCCAACTGCGCGAGCCCAGTGAGTACCTCCATGTCCTGTCGTATGATCGGCTCAATCTCACTGCGCAAAACCTTGATCACCACCGAGTGACCATCCACTAATGTTGCGCGATGAACCTGACCGACCGATGCAGTCGCCAATGGCTGCGATTCAATCCACTCAAAATGCCGTTCATAGTCCTCACCCAATTCACGACATAACGTCTCTCGAACCTGTTCGATAGAGTCGGCCGGAACGTGGGCTCGAAGTTCTTTCAGTTCATGGGCAAGCTTGGGGCCAACCAGATCGGGTCGTGCCGCTAGGACCTGACCGAGCTTAATGAACGTCGGCCCAAGATCCGTCAGTGCCATCCGAACTCGCTGTTCCCTCGTGTACTGAGACAGTGGGACGCCACCGCGGTCTTTCAACGCATCACGGAAAGGTAATTGAAACTGCGTCAACCAATCGGCTAATCCATAACGCCGCAGCACCGCGAGTATTTCTCGCCAGCGTTTGAGGTTACGGTAAAGTTGAGGGATCGCGGTGATTTTCATTCAATGCCCAGAATCATGCTTTGAGTCAGTTCAGATTAACCACTAGCTCGGTCAAAATAAATCGCCTCAGAACCCTTTCCGCCCGAGATCGCCTGATTCGCAGCGTTTTCTCACCTCCGCTGCTGAATGACCACGGGAAACGCCCCCTTCACGCAGAATGAGGACTATATTGATTGGGGCAGCTAAGTTTTCAAATCAGTGCGGTTTACAATTCCGCGGGGATGCTGCCTGAATCTCGTTAGAAAGCGACCGCCAAGGACGGATGCGGTCACCTATGAAATCCAAAGACGAACGCATGTCATTTCGCCTAAACCGCCGTTGCCTTCTTCGAGGAACTGGATCACTGATTGCGCTGCCCGCGATGGAATCTTTGGGTTTCAAGCGTCACGCGAAGGCATCAGAGAAGGCTCTCGAAACGTCGCCCACAACCTCCACTGAACTAGCACTCGATCATCCACCAAAGCGGATGATTTGTTTGGGAATCGGTTTCGGCGTGACGAAAGAGACATGGTTCCCGAGCACCGATCAGACGGGAACGCAATATGACCTGCCCAAAGGCCTTTTGCCGCTCGCAAGACACAAGGCCGATCTAACGGTGGTACAAGGTTGCACAAATCAATTCAACAACGAAGCTCATTGGGGTAGTACCTTTTGGTTAACCGGTGCGAATCGGTATTCTATTCCCGGCCAAAACATGGCCAACAGCATCTCGATGGATCAGGTGGTTGCGGGGTCGCTTGGCAAACAAACCCGTTTTTCGTCTTTGGCACTCTCGAGCACCGCTGACCAAGGACATGGTCCCGGACTCTCGCTCTCGTGGAATCAGCGAGGCAAACCGATTGCCGGTCTCAATGATCCGGTCCAAGTCTTCCATAAGCTCTTTTCTGCGAATGAGATGCCACTTGAGCAACGACAAGCGGCGATCGCCGAAAACCGCAGTGTCCTTGATGCCGTTCTCTCGGATGCTCGACGAGTTCAACGCGAACTCTCCACCAATGACAACCGTAAACTCGACGAATACTTCCAAGGGATCCGTGAAATCGAGACGCGTCTAAGCAAGGATGAAGAGTGGCTAAGCATCCCGAAGGCAACGGCGCCGATCGATCAACCTGAACCGGGGCTTAAGGGTAAAGATGAAATTGAGATCATGTATCGGCTGATTGTTGCTGCGTTAAAGACCGACAGCACACGGGCCATCACCTACCGCATGCCCGGTCAGTCCTTGCTGGACAGCCTCAACCTATCGGCAAGTTCACACAATGTCAGCCACTACACATCCGGCCCCCGGATGGACGCGTCGCAAGCAAGGGATCAGGCGCACAGCGAATTACTCGCCGGCCTACTCGACCGACTCAAGGAAACCGAAGAAGCGGATGGATCGAGTCTTTTTGACCATGTCGCCCTCGTCTTTGGATCCAATATCAGCTCCATCCACTACCTCACAAACTGCCCTACCGTGCTAGCCGGTGGAGGCGCGAATCTGAAACTCGGCCAGCATGTCGTGCTACCCAATGACACCCCACTGTGTAACGTCTGGCTCACAATGCTTCAGGGAATGGGAATTGAAACATCGCGGCACGGCGACAGCACCGGAATTGTACGGGAGTTGAAGGCATGATGGTGCGTCCTGACCACCGCGTCTTGGCTTGCCTCGCCAGAGTGTGGCTCGGCTCACTCTTGATTTTCGCGGCACCATCATGGTGCCATGCTGTACCGACAGATCCCGAGAAAGCTCAGAACACCTCGGATATTCAGGATCCCGCGGACGTTCAGGATCCCGCGGACGTCCAGGATCCCGCGGACGTCCAGGATGCAGAGCCAGCCGCACGTTTACCCGAAAAGCACCGCTCCCTCCTGAATTCCTACTGCATGGAATGCCATCGTAGCGAGGTTCGAGAGGGTAAAGTTGATCTAGAAAATCTCTCGCTGAAAATCAGTTCGATCGAGCAGGCGGAGCAGTGGCAAAAGGTTCTCAACGTCATCAACGCGGGTGAAATGCCACCGGCAGAATCCGAGCAACTCGGGGACGCAGAAAAGGCTGATTTCTTGGATGATCTTGCCAACACCATGGTGGCCGCTCGACGGATCCTTGCCGATTCAGGCGGTGAGATCATGATGCGGCGTCTCAACCGACGTGAATATCAGAACACCATCCGAAGCCTGACTGGCGTCAAACTCGACATCAGTTCCCTTCCGCCTGATGGTGGGTCAGGTGTCTTTGACACCGTCGGTTCTTCTCAGTTCATCTCAAGCGATCAGTTTGAGCAGTACCTACGGATGGGTCGCACCGCAATCGACGAAGCTTTTGATCGTCACGCTTCGCAGACTCAACCATCAATTGTGTTTCGAGTTGAACCTGAGACGACCGTGAATGTTCAAACGGAACAGAACATGCGAAAGATGGAAGAAACCTATCAACGCTACTTGAAATGGAAGGTAAAAGTAGATGAAGCTGCCTCTGCACCAGTGAACCAATCAGTGGTGCAGCAGATCATGGAACAATACAGGCTGAAAGACATCACAGACAGCGTCCGTCTGTATCAGAATGCCGATCGTCTGAAAGGTATCCCGGACGCGAAAGATTTTGGCTTCAAGGACTCAAATGATGCCTCATTCTCCTATCAGGGAGGATACGGTCGCAGCTATGCGTACATGAAGCGTTACTCGGAATTACCTCACGGTGATCGAGGAACCTATCTCAAATTGGCTTGGGGCATCCAAAGAATTGACATCAGTCCAGATTCTGAACAGCTTCCGCCGGGTACCTATCGACTACGGATTCGCGCGGGAAAGGTTGCTGGAACTCCAGAAGCTCGCCACTTCATCGAGATTGGTCATCCGCAACGAGTCAACCAAGTGCCAGCTGGATTTGCTGGACTTCCGATCAGCAGCCATCAAGTGACAGGCACACTTGAGGCTCCAGAAGTGATCGAGACAGAGATTGAAATTGGTATCAACACGCCGCGTGAAATTGGCATCCAAGAACGTCGCACGGCCGATACCAAACGAATCAGGAACGACTTTTTCAAACACAAACGTGAAAACGGATACGGCACGCCTCCCGCGATTTGGGTCGACTGGATCGAACTCCAGGGCCCCATCAACAGCAACACGTG
>JAKMEW010000041.1 GCA_022425745.1 Rubripirellula sp. | reverse complement strand
AACGTGTTTTTGCAGGCCATCACAAAAGAGTCCGAAGTAGTCCGCGCTGATCGCTTGGTCGCTGAAGTAGTGCATCGAAAAATTGGCCATTGCCGCGATTGGGTGACCGTCTAGCGACTGAAAAGCGATGATCGAGAGCTCGGGATCCTCTGGTCCCGAGGGACCGGTGACGGAGTTGAGGTCTCGGGCCGAGTGCATGTTGGCTCGGATCGTCGCATTTCCGAACGGGTCTTCGTCCACGAGGTCTGGTCGACGTACCCAGCGTCTCAGCGCTGTGAACGCCTCTGCGTTAGTTGTGCCCCAGCCAACTTTGGCAGGTTGCATATTTTCGTGGGCACGCTCAATTGCTTCTGCAATCCGCTCACGGATGAATGGAACGTAATTGGGGTCAGGGTCGGTGCCGAGGGCGCCGAATGCGGAGGGAGCTGAATGGGTGTGGGTTGCGGAGACGAGGATGTTTTCTGGTTTGATGCCGGTTCTGGAAAAGGCACGCTGCTTTGCGTCATCGAGCAATAGCCTTGGCAGCATGCAGCTGTCGACCACCACCATGGCGATGGTGGTCTCGTTATCGCTCACTGCGATGGCTCGCGCGTTGATCCGTGTCTTGATTTGGTCAACGCTTCGCGAGAGCATTCCGCCGTTGACGAGGACGGGAAGTTGATCCGGTGTGATATCAACCATGGCTGCTCCGACACGAATTTCGGCTCGGAGGCTAGTTGCTTGGCAAAAAATGACGACCAAGCCAATCGTCGCGTTGTGGATCAATCGGTGTGCTTGGATTGGCATGGAGTGTTTCCCTTGTGGAATGCTTCGATTGGAGACCTATTGAGGGGCAAATTGGGTCGATGCAGGCAACCAAGTACAGCATTGTAACGCTTCCCGAATGAACTCTGGGTGTGCCGAGTAATTTGAGCCGAGAAATTGCTGAGGAGCAGTGCAGCGTCGCGAAATCTTCGAGTCATGATCGGGTCGAACGATCGCGGGACGCCGCGATGGCAAGGTTGTCATCAGGGGATTTACCCCAATCGGCGCTGAGTGTGTTAGCGACTACAATCCCGCGCCAGCCCTCAATTGTTTCTGGCGATTGAACGTCTCAGCCCACCTAGATTTTGGTTTCGTATCATGTCATCGCGTCGACGCGCCCGAGAAATCGTTCTACAGATGCTCTACGAAGCCGATATCAATGGCTCTCGAGACCCAGAGGCGATGCATCGATTCATCCGATCACGATTGCATGGGCATCGTGCCTTGACTGAATTTGGGATTCAGTTGTTGGAGGGATCATTGCAGGCCCGAGACGAGGTGGACCAGCATTTAGGGAACTTGGCCAAAGGTTGGTCGCTCTCAAGGATGGCGGTCATCGATCGCAATATCATGCGTCTCGCCGGTTACGAAATGTTGCATGTGATTACGCCCGGGCGAGTCGCAATCAACGAAGCCGTGCTGCTTGCAAAACGCTACGGCGAGGAGACGAGTCCTCGGTTCGTCAACGGGATTTTGGATCGTTTGATGAAGCAGATTGAATCAAAGGGCGAATCGTCTTAGAGGCAGTTGGTGGAACACGCGTTCGGAGCTTGAGCACGTTGGCTCTTACAAACGAGCGAGACACTCAAGCAAGCGATCGACTTCGGCGCGAGTGTTGTAGTGGCACAAGCCGATACGAACCATCCCCTCTGGCTCCACTCCGATCGATTCGGTCAGTGGCAGGGCGTAGTAGTTACCGTGCCAGACATAAATTCCCTCCTCTGCAAGCTGTGTTGCGATCGCTTTTGGGCTGTGCTTGGGGTGAGTGATGGAGATTGTTGGGAGGCGTTGGTCAAACCGCTCAGGGTCGGTGATGCCCCAGACCTTGATCTCCGGCAGACGCTCGAGCCCTTCCATCAGGTGTCTCAGGAGGATTTGTTCGTATTGGCGAATTGCCGCCATTGATGCCTCCAGTTTCTGGCGTCGAGGATTCTGTGGCGAATCATCGAGATTCGAGGGAGCGACGTTCTCGGCTTGACAGGACGATGCGTTACTCGCCCGCTCTTCAATGGATGCTAGGTATTCGATCGCTGCAAGTGTTCCGGCGATGCATTCGTGATTCTGAGTACCGGTCATCCATCTTCCCGGGGTATCGTCTGGCGACGTTCTCAGCTTGTAGGGTTGAAGGGATTCCAACAGATTGCGTTTGCCGTACATGATGCCGATGTGTGGGCCAAAGAATTTATACGCGCTGCAAATCAGGAAATCGCAGTCCCAATTCTGGACGTCCATGGATGCGTGCGGTGCGTAGTGAACGGCATCTAAGAAGGAAACCGCACCGACTTGCTTGGCCATCTTGCAGATCGATTCAACGGGATTGATCGTGCCCACCGCATTGGAGGCGCAGCCGACGGCGACCAGACGCGTGCGATCGGTGATTTTTTCCTCATATTGTTCCAGGCGCAGGGTGCAGTCTGCAGGGTCCACGTCGATCATTTTGACGGTGACACCACGGTCGCGTGCTGCGAGGGTCCAAGGCGTGAAGTTTGCGTCATGTTCCAGTCGACTAAGGACAATTTCATCGCCCGGATTCCATGACTGGGAAATGGCACGCGATAACGCAAATGTCAGAGTTGTCATGTTGCTGCCGAAGGATACCGAATCTGGGTCGGCTGTGCCCACCAGGTCCGCTGCCGCTTGATGGGCGGTTGCAAGCATTTGATCGCTCTCCACGCTCGTCTCAAACAAACCAGCGTGGTTAGCATTGTGGTTGATGAGGTAATTGCCAATCGCATCGATAACCATCTGAGGGACTTGAGTACCGGCGGGGCCATCGAAGAAGGCTGCCGGTTGTCCGTTAGTGATTTTGCGAAGTGCGGGAAAAATTTGGCGAAGTGATTGGACGGATGAATCGTTGAGTGTCATGGTTCACTATGGGTTGGAATAGGCGACTGAGCCAGTTTTTTCAGTCACGTTAAGATCGTCATCGCTAACCAGTTGTCTGGTTTTTTGTGTCTTTCTGGGTGTTTTGGTTAAAGAAATTGCACTTGTTCTCTTTCCGCTACACCTTTTAAGGTTTGCGAGAGCGTGCGTGACGTCAGCGCCAGCATTGTAGGGATATTCGAATGGTTGCATCATTAGTTGCATCGAACCACGAAATGTTTTTTCGGGCGGGTTTCATCGCGGCAAAGCCTCGCGTGTTCGCAGGCTCGTTGATTGCGATCTCATTGTTCATGATTTCTGGCTGCACCCAAAATCCCTACTATGCCGCTCCGGGATCAGGTGCGTGGCAGATGTCGCCGGCTCCTGCTGGAGCAAATCCCCTTGATTCAAAGGTCACGGAGCTGAATCGAAGAGTTCAGCTACTGGATGACAACAATCGTCAGCTCCATACACAGTTGGCGCAGAGCGAGCAGAAGGCAGAGGTCTACAAGGACGAAGCGGAATTGCTGCGTCAGCAGTTGACATCCATGAGTCAGCAGCTTGAGGCTTCTAAGCAGGTCGCTCAGGACGCTGAGTCGAGAGTTCGGGGTATGCAGGCGTCAACTCAGATGCGGGGTGGGGCGGTAATCACACCCAACACGAATCTATCGCTGCAGGCATCCCAGTTGAGCCTACCCGGTTTAGAGGTTTTCCCTGATGGGAAACAGCTACGCATCCGAATTCCCTCAGATCAATTGTTCCAGCCCGGATCGGCTCAATTGTTACCGCAGGCAACCGGTGTGGTCGATCCGATCGCTTCACAACTCGTAGCGGTGTTTCCGCGCCAGAGGATGTCGGTCGAAGCGTACACCGATCAGGGTTATCAATTGGGTGGCACCTCCGCATCGCCACTCCAGTTGACTTCCGCCCAGGCTGCGGCGGTCATCGGATTGATGTCTCGGTTCAACGGTCTGGATTCTACTCGGTTATCCGCCATTGCTCAGGGCGCAAGTCAGCCTCGGGGAAGCAATGAAACGCCGATCGGGCGAGCCAGTAATCGGCGTGTCGAGATCGTGATTCATCCGGACACAATTTAGTGCTCCCGTCAGATCGCTTTGTTTGATGTTGCCGGTAGGCCATGTTCTCGTTCGGTTAGCTGGACTATTTGCCGGCGAGCCAAGTGAAGCGGATCGTCAGGTTTCCGCTTCGTCTTCTGCCGAATGTTCTCGGTGGGTTTGCTGCTACCAGAGAGTTTGCTGGTGTAGTTTTTCGAATCGCGTGGTTTAATTTGTAAAAAGTCAGCTTAGGTTGAAGCGAAATGGCGAATTCCTCGGACATTGTTTGGCATGACCCGTCCGTGCAACGAGCGGCACGGGAGGCACGCTTGGGGCAGCGTGGTGCGGTGGTTTGGTTTACCGGCCTGAGTGGATGTGGGAAAAGTACGGTTGCCAACCAATTGGACCAGTTGCTCAACGGGTTAGGCTGCACAACGATCCTGCTTGATGGTGATAATCTGCGTCACGGTCTTTGTGCTCCCCCGGATCGGCTGGTTAAGGATCATGGTGAAGAATTTGCCTCGAGATTCGGGCTTGGCTTTGCGGAGATTGATCGCGAGGAGAATATCCGCCGAGTTGGTGAAGTTTCATCGCTATTTTGCTCGGCGGGGCTCATCACTTTGACTGCTTTTGTCAGTCCTTACCGACGTGATCGGGATCGAGTTCGAGCGGTGGTAGAGGGTAACGGCCAGGCGGGTGATTTCATTGAGGTCTTTATGGATACCCCGCTGGAGGTGTGCGAGAAGCGAGACCCCAAAGGGCTCTACAAGAAGGCTAGAGCTGGGGAAATCAAGCATTTCACGGGGATAAGCGATCCATACGAATCGCCGGAGTCACCAGAAATCCATCTCGACGGGGGCGCTGATGCGTCGCCCGAGGAATTGGCTGAGCAGGTGATTGAGAGCTTGCGGGAGCGAGGGGTGATTAGGATGGGGAAAACTGGTTAGGTTGCCCCCTTTTTGGGGTTCCTCACCTGAGGTAGACTTCTCGGCCTTGTAAATGGATAGGATTTCAGATTTGCCGTTGCGTAAAACGGCGGCGGCGGTACACTACCGCTCTGAAATGTGAGTTATGGAACGACGTAATAGCTGTAAAAACGTATGACGATCTCGAACGAGCGAAAAGCTGAAGTTATTGGCGAACACAAGAAATCGGACGCTGATACGGGCTCTCCAGAGGTGCAAATTGCCATCTTGACTGAGCGAATCAATGGTTTGACTGAGCACATGCGAACTCATCGTAAGGATTACGCATCACGGCGTGGTCTGCTGGGTTTGGTCAGCCGCCGCCGCCGCTTGCTGGATTACGTGCGTGGCGAGGATCCTCAACGATATCTCGATATCATTGGTAAGTTGGGCATCCGAAAATAGCCCTCACCGCCGCAGTCAAGCGAAGAAGGCGTTGCCTCTCGCCTGATGGCGAGTTTTCTTAGCTGGTTTCTCTTGCCTGACGCATTGTGGCAAATTGGGTGAGAGTCGAACCTTCGTGGTTGGGCTCTGTTGTTAACGCAATGCAGACTTCCGGTTAATTTCGCTTCCGTTTCAGAGGAAGCGATCGATCGGGATGGTAGTGCGGCGTTTCTGTTCTCGCATCCTGTTTGATTACAGAGGAAGGGTGCGCCCTTCGCTGCGGAGATTGGTTGCAAACGATCACCGCGTTTAGCGCTTGGACGAGTCTGTTGTGTAGGCCGTATCACCCAAGCATTGAATTGAAGTTTATTTGTAGGTTGAAGGAAGTTTAAAGTGAGTGAAAAGAAAATTCGCGTTGAGAAGCAAATTGGCCGTCAAACCTTGTCTTTTGAGACTGGTCAACTCGCGAAGCAAGCCGCTGGTTGTGTTCTCGTCCAGTACGGTGAAACCGTTGTTTTGGTAGCCACAGCCTCGAGCGATCCACGTCCGGGTCTCGATTTTTTCCCGTTAACATGTGACTACCGCGAGCGACTCGCGGCTGCCGGTAAATTTCCTGGTGGATTCCTGAAGCGTGAAGGACGTCCTAGCACCAAAGAGACGCTGAGTGCTCGTTTGATGGATCGTCCGATCCGTCCGCTTTGGCCAGCTGGATTCCGGGATGAGGTTCAGGTCCAAGCATTCGTGATCGCAAGTGATCTTCAGAATGATGGCGATGTTTTGGCGATGAACGGAGCTGGATTGGCTCTGCACGTCAGCGAATTGCCTTTCCAAGGTCCAGTTGCGAGCGTTCGAGTTGGTAAGATTGATGGGGAATTGGTCGCGTTTCCAACTCACGGTGAGTTGGAAGAGAGCGAACTTGACATGATTGTCAGCGGTTCGCGAGATGAAGTCGCCATGATCGAGGGCTTCGCCCAAGAGATGCCAGAGGATCAGATGTTTGAGGCGATTCAGTTCGCCCACTCCGTGATCCGTGATGTCATTGATCTTCAGGAAGAGTTCTACAACAAAGTTAATCCAGTCAAACTTGAGTACGTCGCGCCAGAGGATGACGGGCTCTTCGCACGTTTGAGCGACGCTTACTACTCCGACTTCAAAGCGGCACAGCAGACCGTCGGAAAGCAGGCACGGGCTGAAGCGGTCAAGGCGTTGAGAGAGCGAGCGGTATCTGAGGTGATCCCTAGTCCGAATGCTGAGGACGCAATCTGCTCCAAGCGATTTGGAACCGTTTGGCATGACCTGGAAGAAAAGGTCGTTCGTGACTTGATTACCGCTGGCACGCGCCCAGACGGCCGAGACAACACGAGCCTTCGACCCATTTACTGCGAAACCGATCTTCTCCCTCGCGTTCACGGATCTGCTCTCTTCCAACGTGGTGAGACTCAGGCATTAGTGACCATCGCTCTTGGTACTTCCAAGGACGAGCAGCGAGTTGACGGCTTGATGGATGAGTACAGCAAGAAGTTTATGCTCGATTACAACTTCCCGAGCTTCTCGGTTGGCGAAGTGCGACCGATTCGTGGCCCAGGCCGTCGAGAAATCGGACATGGTTGTCTTGCAGAGCGTAGCGTGGCTCCAGTCCTACCAGACGCCGAGCAATTCCCTTACACCATTCGAGTTATCAGTGACATTCTGGAGTCCAACGGTAGCAGTTCGATGGCCAGTGTCTGCGGTGCAACCTTGGGCCTGATGGCTTCGGGTGTTCCGATCTCCAATCCGGTTGCCGGTATTTCGGTTGGTTTGGTTAGGAACTCACCTGATGATTGGGTTCTGTTGACTGACATTCTTGGAACCGAAGATCACTTCGGCGACATGGACTTCAAGATTGCTGGTACTCAAAACGGTATCACTGGTATCCAACTTGATTTGAAAGTAACGGGTATCAGCGAAGATATTATTCGTGCGACTTTGAAGCAGTCTCGTGAAGCACGTATCGAAATCCTTCGTAAAATGTTGACGACCATTTCGCGTCCGCGACGTGAGATCTCGGCAACCGCACCACGGCTACTTCGTACCAAGATTGCTGCGGACAAGATTGGTGCGTTGATCGGCCCTGGCGGCAAGAATATCCGTGGTATCCAAGAGACCACCGGAGCTGTGATCGAGGTTGATGATGACGGTACCGTTTTGATTGCCAGTAGCAACAAGGACGCCGCGGAAGAGGCACTTCGAGCAGTTGAAGCTTGCACCGCCACCGTCCAGATCGGCAAGATTTATGATGGTACGGTTAGCAGCATCAAGGAATTCGGTGCATTCGTTGAAATCTTGCCAGGACGTGATGGCCTTTGCCACATCAGCGAACTGAGCAGCGGGTACATCAGCAGCATCGATTCGGTTGTTAGTGTTGGCGATGCGATGAAGGTTCTCGTGATCGACGTAGATGAGCATGACCGCGTCAAACTGAGTCGTCGTCGTGCTCTCGAGGAATTGGGAATCGAAGACGAGATGGCATCGGACGATGGCGATGACAGTGGCGATCGCGAAGAGCGTTCAGACCGTGGTGAGCGTTCAGACCGTGGTGAACGCTCTGAGCGTGGCGATCGTGACGACGATCGACCTCGTCGGCGACGTGGTGGCGGTTCAGGTCGTGGACGCGGCGGAAACGGCGGCGGTGGTGGCCGTAGAGATCGCAGTAGCGGTGGAAACCGAGACTAGACTCGCATCGAGATAGATTTGCTTCCTTCAAATTTGACCGAAGCAGTCATTTAAAAACGCAGAAAGGCTCACCGAACAACGGTGAGCCTTTTTTTTGTATACCGTTTCACCAGACTCGGTGACGTTCTACTTTGTTTTGTATCCGTCTTCCCAGAAATCGAGGACGCGAACTTTATCAAGTACCGGTTTCAATACTTCGACAAAAGCTTTGTGGTCGGGGTGAGGCAGGTACTTCTCTCGTCCTTCTTCCGAATTGAACGTCACCATGAAGCAGTGTGTGAACTCATCGTCATGAGTCTCGGGGCTATTGTTTTTGCCCCATTCGAAGGATTTGATTGAATCAATTTTGGAAGGCAGAGCGGCGAACGCGTCTTCGACCCGCTTGACCGCCGCTGGATCAGCATCGTCTTTGAATTTGAAGAAGACAGCGTGCTTCAGTTCGCGATTTTGATCGTTGTCGCTGGTCGTACCCCAGTAGTCGATCACAAAGACATCCTTGAGGTGCGGTCGAAGTGTGCTTGCGAACTCCCCAGTGTGAGCAGGATGCGGAAGATAGACCTCGCGGCCAGCTTCGTTTTTGAAGGTTAGCAGGAAGCAGTGAGTGAAGCCGTCATCAAGTCCTTCAGGACTATTGTTGGTTCCTGATTGAAAATCGATGATCGTGTCGATTTTTGGTGGCAAGGCTGCGAAGGCGTCAACGACGCCCTGAATTTGCTCTGCGTTAGATGTCTCTTTGAAGCTGAAAAAGACAGCGTGACGAAGCACTCGTTGAGTCGATTTGAAAGTTGGTTGATCGGTGCTCACAGCTTTCACTTTTTGTGGGGTCAGGATGGGGACATTCTGAGCGTGTGTCGCCGTTGATCCAGTGGCAGCGAATGCCAGTGTAATCAGGGCGAAACGCTTGCAGAATGATCTGAAGTGGTTGGCTAGAGGTTGCAGCGAGGAAGGTTGATTGGTGCTTTGGGAATGATTTGGCAAAGCGTTCATGAGTGCTGGTCCATCGTCTTGGTATCAGGGATTCGATTTGTGAAATCAGGCTCACAGTGAGCCTAATTTCGGCCGGAATCCACGGGGCCGTAATTAAACTACGTAGTTCCAACATGTTTTCCACATGTTATAGCTTCGCCAGACGGATCGAACTGCCCCACAAAGCCCTGTAATTATGACTGGTTTGTGGAAAACCTCACTCAACGCTTCACGGAATATGCATTGGGTGGTTAGGGTAATAGCCGTTGTTTCAAGGCGATTTTTGTTTGCGAGATAAGACTTTCATGACACCCGAAGACTCCTACCAGACTCCGTTTGACACCGAAGAATCCAGCTTGGATGCTGCCGCTCAGGATGCATCTCAACAGGAGGCAGTGAATCCGTCGGAGAGCCTGACGGGGGAAGATCGAGACGAACTCGACGCGTCCCGAGCCGCTTGGGAAGATGCGGTTGACGGTGTGACGGCCGCCGAGGGGGAACGGAGCGTCTCAGAGGAGGAAGATTTCTCGGATGTCGCAACGCCTTTTGTGGGGCTCTGGAATCGATTAGTTAGCACGACTAATTGGGAGAAGGGACGAATCATTAGCGAGTGGCGTGAGGCTTTGATCGACTCAGGAGCAAAGTCCCAGCAGTACTCCGATGAGGCGTGGGCTAATCAGGTCGGTGGCGTAACGTCACCGCACGTTGGGCGACTGCGACGCGTCTACGATCGGTTCATCGACTCGTACGAAAGTTACACGGGGTTGTACTGGAGCCATTTCCTCGCTGCGCTGGACTGGGAGGATGCTCCAATGTGGCTTGAAGGGGCGGCTCAAGAAAACTGGAGCGTCTCTCAGATGAGAGATCAGCGATGGCAGGCAATGGGAGCCATTGAAACCGATCGGCCTCTCTCCGGCGAAGTTGTCACGGTTGATACAGATGAAGATGTGGTGCTACCTGCACAGGGTGGTGGCCGCACACGTGAATACGGAGACGAATCCGGGGCTGCTTCAGGTCCCGCACCCGAGCGACCTGACTTTGGTGAAGAGGGTGAGGACGAGTTGACATCTTTCTCGGGCAGTTCCTCCGCGTCAGCTGCACCGGCCTTCGATGCTCCCGTTTCGGATGCCGAGCCGTCGATTCAACCCTTTTCAGGATTACCGGAATTGCCAGATGATCTTTCTGACGCCATTGAGTCATTGAAGCTGGCGATTCTCCGGCACAAGACCTCGGGCTGGAATGAGACAGATCGTGAAACGGTTCAGAGGTATCTTGACGCGATTCGTGTCATGATGGATTAGCTACCCCTGGGATTGTTCCGCCTGTTCACGATTTGGTTGGATTGATTTTTGTGGAACGTTCTCGGTAACGAATTTGCCCGCTCGTCGATGATTGGGTTTGCATCCTCTGCTTGATTGATACCGATGAGAAATAGATCTCTCCTTCTGTGTGTTTTATTGATCTGGTTTGGTGGATGCGCTGATCCGACTGGGTCAGTTGAGCGTGCGGAGTCCGTTGTTGGCAACACGAAATCTGACGCAAAACAAGAGACGTCTCCCTCGGTCAATGGCGATTCCGGCGAGGGCGTATCGGTTCCTGATCCTGTCGGTCAGCAGGTTGTGGTGATCATCAACTCACCGAGCGGTCAATCGTTTCAGTTGATTGAAGACGTTCCGTCGGGGACTTCGCTTGAGAACGTGATGTTGCAGGTAAGTGATGTCCAAATCACCGGTTCGGGAGAGACGGCATTTGTTCGCCAGATCGGTGAGGTTGAAACCGGGTTCCGTGAGGGCTGGACATACGAGGTGGACGGTGAATTCGCCAATGTGGGGATTGGGCAATACAATCTCGAACCGCCAACGGTCGTGAGTTGGAGCTACGGCCAAATGCGATCGGAGTGACGCGGAGGAGAAGATTCATCCGGTCCTCGGCAGGCTTGTCGCTGCTTTTCGATTCAGCATTTATTCTTAACCGCTTCTCGACACACCACTTTTGGGTTATCACTGTCCAGCGGGAGACGAAGTCTCAACGTCACCCACTAGCAGGACGGATGATCGTGCAGCGACTTCGTAGGAGGAGATTTTGTTGCTCTCAGGATGCAGGTCGATGTCCTCGGGTGACAATTGCGAAGTGTCGATGATCCGTTGCCATCCGTTGGAGTTTGCCGGTAACGAAGGGATCTCAAAACGGATCGCTTCCCAATAGGCGTTGAAAATCAGGTGGTACCATTTCGCGGGGGACCGGATCGTCAACGCAACACTGCGCGATGATTCGCTCCAGTCTGGCTTTCCCAGTTCCGTTCCATGCCAAGTGATGGTGGCGGGTTGGAGGATTTCCGGCAGTGTTAATGTCTGGTTATTTCGTTTGGGGAGCTCGGTTCGAAACTGAATGAGTTTTTGGACGAATCTCAGCATCTCCGCATTCTCTTGTACCTGTTCCCAATCGAACCAATTCGTCTCATTGTCTTGGCAGTAGGTGTTATTGTTTCCATTTTGAGTCCTGCCAACTTCATCACCCATGAGGAGCATTGGAACACCGAATGACAGCACATTGAGCGTGAGCAGGTTCTTTGCCTGTTGCGTTCTCAGTTTTTCAATTTCCGGGTCATCAGTCGGACCTTCATGACCACAGTTCCAGCTCAGGTTCTCATTGTGCCCATCCTGATTGTCCTCGCGGTTCTGAAAATTGTGTTTGGTGTTGTAAGAGACGAGATCACGAAGCGTGAATCCGTCATGAGAGGTAACAAAGTTAATGCTCTGCTCGGGTTCTCGATTGCGGTGTCCGTAAATATCAGGGCTCGCCAAGAAACGCTGCACAAGATGCCCGGCAAATCCTTCGTCACCTTTGACAAATGCGCGGACGTCATCACGAAAACGACCGTTCCATTCTTTCCAGCGATCTCCAAAGAAGTGTCCCACTTGATAGAGGCCGGCAGCGTCCCAGGCTTCGGCGATTAACTTGGTTCCCGATAGCACGGGGTCGGTTTCGATGTCCCAGAGGATGGGAGGATTTGTTTGCGGCTCGCCATTGATATCCCGCGAGAGAATGGAGGCGAGGTCAAATCGAAACCCATCCACATGCATCTCTTGGACCCAGTACCGAAGACTGTCCATGATCATGCGACGAACGATGGAGTGATTTGCGTTGAGCGTGTTTCCGCAGCCACTGTAGTTAGAATATTCAGGTGCCTCGGCTTCGTTATCATCACCTGTATCAAGCAGATAGTAGGCGTCGTTTTGCAGGCCTTTAAAGCAGAATGTTGGCCCACCACGACCACCCTCGGCGGTGTGATTGTAGACCACATCGAGGATGACCTCGATTCCCTCTGCGTGTAACGCTTTGACCATCTCGCGAAATTCCCGGATGGCGGTCAATGAGTTGCCGTCGGTTGCATACTGTGCGTGCGGTGCAAAGAAGGAGATCGGGCTGTATCCCCAATAGTTCGTTAAACCTTTCGGAGCATCCTGAGGGTCGAATTGAAAGACGGGTAGCAATTCAACTGCAGTAATCCCTAGTTGTTTCAGGTAAGGAATCTTATCAATGATCCCGAGGTAGGTTCCCCGGCGTTGAGCTGGCACACCTGAATTTGGGTTTTGCGTCAGGCCTCGGACGTGCATCTCGTAAATGATCGTCTCGCTGAATGGCCGGCGAGGTGAACGATCGCCTTGCCAATCATAATTCGATTCGTCGGTGACGATGCTTTTCAATGGCGTGTTTTGCGTATCAGAAAAACGATCGTGTCCCTCGGGTAGCACCACTGCTTTGCCGTAGGGGTCGATCAGAACCGCATCGGAACGATTCGCGTTGAGGGACGGTTGTCGATCATCGGATGGGAAAGAAAAAGCGTAGTGCTGCCCGGGTTTCAGCCCCTCGACAAAGGCGTGCCAATAATGGAATGTACGGTGCTGTTTTGGGTCTAGCGTCAACGTGTGGCTTGGTGTTACCGCGTCAGCATGATCAAACAGTAAAAGATTGAATTGCTGGCTGTGCTTTGAATAAACCGAAAAATTAACCCCACCCCGAACAAGTGATGCACCGAGAGGGAAAGGCGTGCCGGGTGCGATAG
>JAKMEW010000032.1 GCA_022425745.1 Rubripirellula sp. | reverse complement strand
GTCCAGCCAAGGCTGTGCCTTCATCGCCCCGTCTAAGACGTTCAGTAGCATTTGCTCGTGATTACCACGTATACCGATCCAATTGGTGCTCTTCGATAACTCCAGCAGGAGATCGATCACCCCGCGAGAATCATCACCGCGATCAATGTAATCACCCAGCGTGATCACCAGATCGCGCGCATCAGGCTTGATGTAGTCCAGTAACCCACCAAGAGCTCGGCTACAGCCATGAATGTCACCAATCGCATAAACAGATCGGTACTGTGTCAACTCAATCTTCAATGCCGCTGCCCCACTGCATAGACCCCCCCCCGAAGAACTATGGGTATTGTAATAATAGCAAGTGAAATAATCCCCCACGAGGGATGGCGATGATACCCAAGTCAGAAATCAAGGCAAACCCAAAATGCTTGCCGACGACTCCCAAACGCAGACAAAAAGCTGATCGGGTCTTTCATAAAACTCAAAAAGCCAAAATAAACAGAGCACCCTCAGCCGTTAATCGCGTTCTAACCCTGTTGATTCTTCGTCTTGAGCGTCCTGAATGCACGGATACAAGTTGAAACATTCGAGGATGTGGGCGAAACTATGTTACGCGATAACAAGCGTCTAAAACTCCCTCAGAGTTCAATCTAGCCCCCTCTTGGATTAATCATGTCAACGATGCCTCCCAAGGACACCTCCAACAAGGTCCCCTCGGACGTTCATGCAGATGCAGCACAGGGTGAAACCGAGTGGGAAGACGATTTGATTGAAGAAGAATCGTTCTTGGAAAACAAAGAGACAACGGCCTTGATTGGCAGCATGTTGGTGCATCTGATCATCGTTCTTACACTCGCGCTCGTCCCCCTCAAAGCACCCTATGATGAAGAAGCGGTAGTGATTGTTTCACCACCGCAATACGAGCAAGAGAAGATTGAAGAGATCATCGATGATGTGACCTACAGTGACATCCCACAGGTCAACGTTGGTGCCAACAGTGTTGCCGATTCGGAAATGGCCGAAGCATCTGCTGAGATGTTTGCGGAGGTGGCGGAGATCCCAAATCCCATTGAATTGGAACCCACCGACCTAGGACAAATCATGGTCGACAAGATGTTCCAACAAGCGGTCGCTCCTTTGGACAAACTGACCAACCAAAAAGGGAAAGTAGGGCAGGGTACACAGGGCGCTTCTGGTGCAGTTGATCGAATCACCTTCGAGATTCTGAAGATGCTGGAAGAACGACCGACCATGATTGTTTGGCTGTTTGATCAAAGCGGATCACTCCATCGACAACGGCGGGAGATTCGAGATCGCTTTGACCGCATCTATACCGAATTAGGTATCGCCGAAGAGAGTGGAGCGAAAGGCTTTCGCAGGGACACCAACGAGATCCCTTTGCTCACCTCGATCGTTGGCTTTGGTAGCGGGGTGAATCTATTCACCGAAGAACCGACCGACGACTTGGCTGAAATCAAATCGATTGTCGACAACATTGAAGTCGATTCTTCAGGTGAAGAGAAAGTCTTCTCTGCGATTACCTCCGCGGCGGATAAATACAAAAGTCTTCGGAGAAACCGTTCTAGTCGCGGCCCTCAAAGGAACCTTCTCTTTGTCGTCGTGACGGACGAGAGGGGTGATGACCCGAACATGCTTGAATCTGCGGTGGGAGAGTGCCGGAAGTGGGGTATCCCCGTGTACGTCATCGGAGTTCCAGCGCCATTTGGGCGCGAACACTCCCTCGTCAAGTACGTCGACCCAGACCCCAAATATGACCAAACTCCCCAGTGGGCACAGGTCGATCAAGGTCCTGAAACCTTCCTACCAGAACGAGTCCAAGTTGGCTTCACTGGTAACTTTGAGCGAGAACCGGTTATCGACAGTGGATTCGGACCTTACGCACTGACTCGACTTTGCTACGAAACGGGAGGAATCTACTTCACGGTACACCCCAATCGTAACGTGAGCCGACAGGTCAACCGCAACGAGATTGATGAGTATGCCTCGGACATGAAGTACTTCTTTGATCCGAACGCAATGAGTCGATACCGTCCCGACTATCTCTCCCCTGAAGATTACGTCTCGATGGTGAAATCGAGTCCCTTGCGAACTGCCTTAGTCAATGCGGCGCAAATGAAACCTGCCACCGGAATTACTCGCCCGAGAACTCGCTTTGTTAAACGCGGAGAGGCTCAGCTTGTCGGGGAACTAACCACCGCGCAGCAAGACGCTGCAAAACTAGAACCAACGCTGATTCGCATGGCCGATATTCTCGAGCCTGGAATGTCGGCACGAGAAGACGAAGAAAGCCCTCGCTGGAAAGCGGGATTTGATTTAGCGATGGGACGCGTTCTTGCTCAGAAAGTTCGAACCGAAACGTACAACGCGATGCTTGCCAAAGCAAAGCGAGGCATGAATTTTGAGGACGAAAACAGCAACACATGGGTTCTTGTGCCCAGCGATGAAATCTCCGTTGGCAGTAAATGGGTCAGCGAAGCAAAGAGAGCTCGCGATCTCCTCCAAGGTGTCGTCAACCAGCACTCGGGAACACCGTGGGCTCTCTTGGCAAAGCAAGAATTGGACGTTTCCATCGGCTGGGAATGGAAGGAAGAGCAAACCAATCTGGATCCTCCCGCTCCCGCACGGCCTGGAAATAACAACAATAACAATCCTAGGCCGCCGGCTGATGACAAAGCAAGAATGTTGAACAAGGCCGAAAAGAGACCTATTCCGAAGCTCTAAACACAAGCTCAGCAAAGCTGTTCAAACAAAAAACGTCTGCCGCGACCGATCGCAGCAGACGTTTTTTTATTTATCGCTTCTTTCCAAACGATTCCGCTTTATTCGACTGCCGAATCGCTCGATGCTTCTGGTGCCTCACCGTCACCATTTGCGGAAGATGAAACGGCCCCGCCACTGTCTTGATCCGAGGGCAAATCAGCAGTTCCGGTTTCTACCGCATCGCCCGCTTCATCTTCCTCGGGCGGCACGCGAACCACCGCAACGAGCTGATCACCTTGATCAACGTTCATGATTCGCACACCTTGCGTGTTTCGACCAATCACACCGATATCCGCCGCTTTGATTCTCTGGATCTTACCTTTGCCAGTCATCATAAAGATTTCATCGTCGTCGGTGACCCGAGCAATTCCAATCACCTCTCCGTTTCTCTCACTGGTGCGGATATCTCGAAGACCTTTACCGCCGCGTTTTTGCGTTCGATACCGAGCGCTCGAGCCGATCTCTTCTTCGTTGCCATCATTCCCATCGCTGACAGCATTGGGACCGAAGGCGGTACGTTTACCGTAACCATTCTCACAAACGGTTAACAAACTTGCATCCGGATCGGCAACGACCATTCCGACCACGTGATCGCCATCGAGGAGCGAGATTCCCTTCACACCTGACGTGTTCCGGCCCATCGGTCGCGCGTCAGACTCGCGGAATCGAATCGCCATCCCCTTTGCGGTAACCAAAATCACTTCATCGCCGGGTCCGACAACGGCCGCGTCCACCAGTTCGTCGCCCTCCCGAAGTTTGATGGCGATAATACCACCACGCTTCGGTCGGCTGTACTGTTCAAGCGGCGTTTTCTTAACAAGCCCACTGCGTGTCGCCATAACGACGTAGTAGCCTTCTTGAGCAAAATCTCTGACCGCCAAGCACTCGGCAACTTTCTCACCCTCTTCGAGATTAAGAAGGTTAACGATTGCGCGTCCTTTACTAGTTCGTGGCAATTGAGGGAGGTCGTAGACCTTTTGCCAACGAACTTTACCAGTCGTTGTCAAAAACAGCAGATAAGCGTGAGTGCTAGCCACAAATAGGTGGTTGATAGGATCCTCATCATCCGCTTTCGCCCCCCTAAGCCCCTTGCCACCGCGTCGTTGAGTGTTGTATTGACTTGACGCGGTACGCTTGATGTAGCCTTGGTGGGTAATGGAGACCACCATCGTTTCTTCGGTGATCAAATCCTCGAGGTTGATGTTCCCGAGTTCTTCGAGCGAGATTTCGGTTCGACGGTCATCCCCAAAACGCCGTTTAATTTCTTCTAGATCATCCTTGATAATACCGTAGATTCGTTCGGAGCTTCCTAGGATGTCAACGTAGTCGGCAATCTCAGCTAGCAAACTAGCGTGCTCATCGGTGAGTTTCTCCTGTTCGAGATTAACCAACTGGCCGAGCCGCATTCGGAGAATCTCATCGGTTTGCACGCTGGTCAGTGAGTAAGACGAAGACTCGCCCCTCTCGAGCACGAACTGGCTAAAACCTTCCTCGCCCAGTGCTTTTTGCATCATCGCAGCGGGGCACTCAATCCCCATCAAACGTTGCTTTGCCTCGGCTTGCGTTCGGCTTTCACGAATCGTTCGTATGATCTCATCGATATTCGCCAAGGCAAGTAGCAGGCCCTCGACGGTATGCTTCCGCCGTCTTGCTCGCGCGAGCAAGAACTGAGTTCGCCGACGAATCACATTCACTCGGTGCCGAATGAACTCCGTCAACATTTCCTTGAGTGTTAGCTCGCGCGGCTTCCCATCCACCAAAGCCAAGAAGATGATGGAAAAAGTGGTTTGCAGCGGCGAAAATTGGTAGAGCTGATTGAGAACAACATCCGGATCAGCATCACGTTTGATCTCGATGACCAGACGCACGGGCTCTTTCAAATCAGATTCATCACGAATCCCCGAGATCCCCTTGATTTTGTCACCGTTGACAAGCTCGGCAATCTTCTTGACCACGCCGTCTCGGGTCTGCTGATAGGGAATCTCTGAGACAATGATCCGTGATCGATTCCCCTTCATTTCCTCGACCGCACACCGAGCTCTAAGCACTAAGGTGCTCCGCCCAGTTCGATAGCCTCGCCAAATCCCAGACCTCCCGCAGATAATCCCTCCCGTGGGAAAGTCGGGACCAGGGACGATCGAGAAAAGCTCTTCGTTGGTCATCTCTGGACGGTCAATCAACGCCATCACCGCGTCGCAGATCTCACTCGGATTATGCGGAGGAATGCTGGTGGCCATACCGACCGCGATCCCTCCTGATCCGTTGACCAGCAAATTAGGAAATTTACTCGGTAAGACGGTCGGTTCCGTTCTCGCTTCATCATAAGTGGGGATGTAATCAACGGTATCAAGCTTGATATCGTCGAGCATCGATGCCGCAACGGCACTCAACCTCGCTTCGGTATATCGCATCGCTGCGGGAGGCAGCCCTGCAATACTTCCAAAGTTCCCTTGCTTATCGATCAACATCCGTCGCATGTTCCATTCTTGGGCCATACGAACCAGTGTCGGATAGATGACACTTTCACCGTGCGGGTGATAGTTACCAGAGGTGTCACCCGAGATTTTTGCGCACTTCACCCGCTTACTACCCGGACCCAAATTCAGGTCGTTCATTGCAACCAGAATCCGCCGCTGACTGGGCTTCAAACCATCGCGTACATCAGGCAATGCCCTGCTCACGATGACACTCATCGCGTAGGTCAGATAGCTGTCACGCAACTCATCCTCGATTGGCATATCAAGCATGCGAAGCGCGCCAGGCCCAGTACCAGAGCCGTCACCTACCGAAGGGTTTGACGTGTCCTCTGGAGTTCCATCTTGATTAGTGCTGTCGTCGTCAGCCAATGGGAAAGTCCTAAGTTAAAGGAGTGCGAAGGCGGCAAGAAATGTCGCTCTTCAAGACTCCAAAATTGTATCCGATAACCCCTCAAACCACAACGACCCAAAAGCTCAGCGGATACGCCGCAAACCCTTGCCTCATATCAACTTGCGACCCAAAAAGAGAATCCCTAGATCAACGTCTGCAAAGGCTCCGTTGGGCCACAAAAAAACCGCTACACCCATCTAGACAGGGTAGCGGTAAAAATGCCATCAGGGCGTCTTCAATGTGGGTTTCAGTTATCGCTGAACTCGAGCATTTCCCTTCCAAATACTCCACACCTGATCTTCATCGGCGGGCTGACCATAATCGGTGTACATGGTCGCTGCCAAAGCTCCGGTAGCCCATCCGAACTGAGTACTCTTCTCAGCATCCCATTGCTTCAAGACACCGTACAGCAATCCACCGACAAAGCCATCACCGCCCCCGATACGATCCAGAACGCCAATCTCTCTTGGTTGGACAACATGCCAGTCATCTCCACTTGAAACAATCGCTCCCCACATGTGACTGTTGGCACTCTCCACCTCTCGAAGTGTTGTCGCAAAGAGACTCGCGTTCGAATACTGCTGCTTGACTCGCTGAATCATCTCTTTGAAGCCATCGATCTTCGCGCCGATGTCTTCACCACCCGCTTCGGGACCCTCGATATCAAGACAGAGCTGGAAATCTTCCTCGTTTCCGATCAGGATGTCAGACAGGCTCGCGATTTCTTTGAAGGCGGCAGAAAGTTCTGCCTCACGGCCTCGCCAGAATGATGCTCGATGATTGAGATCAAAAGAGATCCGTGCACCGTGCTTCTTGGCCGCCCGAGCAATCTCCAAGCAGAACTCACTCGCATCCTCGGATAAAGCTGCAATCAGCCCTGACATATGGACTACCTTCGCTCCGTCCTGGGCAAAGATGCGATCGAGATCAAAATACTTCACATTCAACAAGCGACCGACTTCGCCCGCTCGGTCATTCTGTACGCGTGGCCCTCTCGTTCCCCAGCCACTATCTGCCATATTGATCTGGTGACGCACACCCCATGGCGTATCCTGTTCAAACTCTGGACCCTCATAGTCCATATGGCGGCGAGCCAAGTCGTCCTTAATCAAACGGGCAACAGGGCTATCCTTCACAAACGCCGTCAGAATTTTGACCGGCAAACCGAGAAAAGAGGAAACACTACCGACATTGGACTCGGCACTGGTCGCCTGCATTTTGAAGGTGTCGCTGCAGTGGAATGGCTGATGGCCGACCGGCGTCAAGCGTGTGCCCATACTGGTAGGGATGACCAAGGAATACTTTGCGTCTTCGCGTAATTCAATCATGTAAATGTTCCTGTACTGAATTCAAGTTTTGTATTGAGAGAATGCGTCTTACGGTCTACCAATCATCTCAGATTGTCACCGATGCAAAACCGCCATCCACCGCGATGTTTTGACCGGTAACGAAGGATGACGCTCGACGACTCGCAAGCCAGATGGCGGCGCCCGCTAACTCTTCCGGCTTCCCGAATCTTGCCATTGGTGTATGCCCGATGATTTGACCACCTCGCTCGGTATAACTCCCATCATCGTTGAACAACAGCTTCCGATTCTGCTCCGCGGGAAAGAAACCAGGACTGATTGCGTTTACTCGGACGCCCGTAGTTGCCCACTCCCGGGCAAGCCAGAGCGTGAAATTAATCACCGCAGCTTTGGCTGCTGAATATGCGACGACTCTCGAAAGCGGAATCATACCCGACATGGATGCAATATTAATGACGCTACCTACTCCAGCCGCGAGCATGTCAGGACCGAAAACCTGAGACGGAAGAAGAGCCCCACCGACCAAATTCAAGTCGAACACCTCACGCCATGCATCCAAGGGCAACTTGCAGATCTCGCCGCCGGGAGGGATCGTTGCGTCGGGCCGGTTACCACCTGCGGCGTTGACGAGCACCGAAGCTGGGGATCCCGCCCACGCGTTGATCGCTTCCCTCGCTTCGTTCAATGAATCAGCGTTCAATCCGTCCGCGGGAAAGAACTTTGCCGTCCCTCCAGCGGCTTCAATCTTCGAAACCCGAACTCCCCCGCGTTCCGCATTACGACCGAGAACGGCGACTTTGGCCCCCGCTTCACCAAGCGACTCCGCCATCATCCCACCGAGTTCGCCCGTCCCGCCAATAACGACCGCCACGTCGTCACTCAAATCAAAAAGGTTGCTCATCAAATCGATCACTTACCTGCGTAATAAAACGTGCACCCTCAGAGAACCCGCGGGTGTCTCGACACTTTAATTGCTGGAGCTGCTATGCAACAGGTGACAACAGGGTCCAAACTTGCCGGAGCATGGCTCTGGAGAGCCTAGTGTTGGGGATCAAAATGAGGATTTTCATACCAAATCACACCCAAGTTTTTGACTTCCTCGCAAGTTAAAAGATCCATATCCCCATCACCATCCAAATCAATGGGGACAAGCAGGTCATGTTTCACTCCGTCGCGGCCACTAATCGATTGCACCGTCCTATCTTTAGCGTCTTCAAGAGGAGAGGTGAACAGACCAATGGCCATCTTTGGACTCGTCGCTTTTTCAGTCGAAAAAGCAATCTCGGGTTTACCATCAAGGTTAAAATCGGCGACGGCCGTCGCTTTCGCTGTTCCATAGACCTCTGGTATCACCAGTTCTCGCTCGATCCAACGCTGAGATTCGTCATTGGCAAGCACACCTAGCTGTGCCTCACCCCCTTGCTGCAGGATTAAAATTGAAAAGGGGCGAACTGCTACGACAATCTCGTCAACCGCATCACCACTCACATCTCCTCGACTCAAAAACATCACCTCGCGATTCTGGCCACCGATTGGATACTCCTTCCAGGATGACGACTTACCCGCCTGATCTACCCCGGGGTGTTCAAGCCAACTCACGCCGCTTAGCGGCCCTTTCCGATCCGTAAATAATAAGTCTTTACGTCCGTCATGATTCATGTCGACTACATCGAGAGACATGAGCCAATTCACTTGACGAAGTGGATGCCAACGCCACTGGGAAACATCTCGCGCTCTTTCAGGCACCTCCCACCAACCAAGATGTGAGTCTCGCCCCTTACCACCCGCGACCACATCAACTTGCCCATCTCCATTAACGTCCATTGGAACCGCAAACATCCAACGAAACATGCCAACCGAAGGTTCCACCTTCGTGGTGACCCAGGCATCGGGATCAAGCATTCGACCTTCACACCCCCAGTGAACCACTACCGCCTGCTCTCTTCCCTCGCAGCAACTCACGACATCCATTGCACCATCAGCGTCCAAATCCACGAACATTGCATCTTCGACATCCAATGCATCGCCAACGGTCACCGCAGGCCACGGCTGGTGCACACGTTGGTATCCCGGGTGAAAGCAGACCCTGGTGACACCTCCCTGCTCCCATCCGGTCGCTATGTCCAACAACCCATCACCGTTGACATCAGCAAGTCGAGTGCCATCCGCACCACGAGACGAATGATCGATCACATGCCTTTTCCATGTAGGATGCGATTCGTCATCCGCAGCACATTCGAGACTCATCCATAAAAGCCAAGCAGCCAATACAACAGTGCTTTTTCTCCTATTCGCAAAACGATCCACTGTTCACTCACAATTCTCGAACACAAAAAAACACAACAAACGAAATCGCCTCGTAACTCCATGAGCTGAAACGAACAGAATGACATTGTAAAAAAACTAAAACGTCATGCACCCCATGACTTGGTATGATCAACCTTGCGGCAACCGGCGACTTTCTGAATACACCTTACAAAACAATCCCGAGGGGCTCGGACTGTCTCAGTCACCCTGCGAATAAATACAGATGCAACGACAAACCTTCAGATTCGTTCTACCGTTACTTTTCATCACGCTGATCCTTGGATCACATATCGCTACGCAGGCTAATGATGTAGCTACGCAGGCTAATGATGTAAGCAGACAATTCCATCTTGCCAACGGCTTATCGATCCACAAAATCGCCACCGACACAGAGGTTCCCGACTGCACCTGCATCACGATCGACGAGCATGACAATATTTTCGCTGCTGGCCCCAACTATCTCCGCATGCTCACCTTGAATTCCTCAGGTAACTCACTGGATTCCGTCACCGTGGTGAGTCGATCGATTGGCCAAGCTGCTCAGGGCCTCCACGTGCAAAATGGTGAGGTCCACTACGTCGCGGACGGAGGCATTTGGAGATTCCAACTTGGCCCCGACAATACTGACCTTAATTCCCCCAGAAGGAAACTTCTCACACTGCCGACAGGTGGTGAACACCAAGCACACGCGATACGCAGAGGCTCCAACAACAACTGGTATCTAATTGTTGGAAACGACTGCGACTCAATGTTCAAACTGCAAAACACCTCAAGCCCAGTAATTCCAAATCCTCGAGCAGGCATGATCTGGCGTTTTTCAGATGACTGGCAAAAACGGGAAGTGGTTGCCCACGGTTTGCGAAACGCCTATGACTTCGACTTCAACGAACAAGGTGGATTTGTCACCTATGACAGTGATGGAGAGCGTGACGTATCGCTGCCTTGGTACCGCCCAACACGAGTCTTTCACATCAAGAAGGGCGACGATGCGGGATGGGTCACCCGTAGCTGGAAACGTGCCAATCATGACCCCACCATGCCAAGGGTTCTTGCGGAACTCGGCCGCGGATCACCGACCGGTGTCAAACGTGCATCAAAATCAAGCCTTCCAGAACACTTCCACACCGGCACCTTTGTGCTCGACTGGACTTTTGGACGGATCATCTTTGTGACCGATCAAGGAAAAACAGAGATCGTGGTTCAACCGAATAACTACTCGGGGTTTGCAGTCAGCGACATCGAAACTCTCAGCGATGGACGATTGATTGTCAGTGTAGGCGGAAGAGGAACCAGTGGTGGCATTTACCTCATTGATTCATCACAAGAAGAAACCTCTCCGGAGACCAGCACATCAACACCTGCTCAAACGGATTCACCATCCGAAACTAACTCAACGATCAGCTTAACTTCAGCATCAAAGCTTAAACCACACATCGTCAAACTTCGCGAGCAAACCGACCGACACGTTAAAGGAGACCTTGCCGAATTAGCGATCAACACCTTGGAAGCGGACGAAAGCAGCGAGCAAGATTGGATTGAAGCAATCGCCCTACTCATTGAAAGCGTTGGCGGATTGGGTGCAGGTGACCCGAAAGACCCCCGGGGAAAAACTCAGGCAGCAGCGGTATTCGATGGCTACCGCTGCTCGATACGCCCACAACTCGATGCATCACTCATTGAACGAGCCACAAACGTTCTCACACAATCGATCGAACCCAACCGGAAAAACCGTAATCTTTACGATGACATCGTACGTGCAATCGCGGTGCTCGAACCTGATTGTCCTGAAACACTCGCTTGCCTCGTAAATGAGATGCAAAACGCTACCGATCCAATCAGGAAAACGCATCTACTGATTGCAATCGCTAGGATCCCAACGAAACGTAATGATGATCAGACAGATCAGATAGCCACCGAGATGATCGAACTGGTACGAGGAATTTACGCTGGTGGCTTTCAGACTGATCGCCACTGGCCGGTGCGTCTAGCGGAACTATTTGATGCACTCCAATAT
>JAKMEW010000023.1 GCA_022425745.1 Rubripirellula sp. | reverse complement strand
GTCGGGGCTGGTGCAACAGCAGGTGCTGCGGCGACCGGTGCAGCTACCATTTGCACAGCGCCGCCTCGCTTGAGTTTGATCTTCTCTTCACCTTCCTGAAGATCCACCTCAACTAGCTCATGCTGCTCCATCAATTCAATGATCTGCCGGATGCGTGCGACATCGAACACATCCTTGGGCTTCGCGCCTTTGCTCATTCCTGACTCGCCGTCACTTGTACAAAAAAGAGGATTTTCATGATTTACTAGGCCTCAAATTGACCCGGTGGGAACAGTTTACCCAAATCCCAGCGGAACTCCCATCCCGCCTGAAGTGATCCATGTGCTGTTTTCACCGTTTGTCAAAAAATATCGTCAGGGTAAACCGCCGCGATCTTTCGATTGATCCACGTCACACCGCACGGATTCAGCCTAGATACACCGATATAAACCCGAGTTTTACAGCATCAGACAGTGATCATCGAGACCCTTGGGGAGGTCACTGAGCACTTCGCACCCAGTTTCAGTAACCAGCACGTCATCTTCGATACGAATCCCAAACTCGCCGTCGAAGTACACTCCCGGCTCAACCGTGATAATCATACCGCTCTGCAGAGGGTCATCACCAACTGCCGACATCCTTGGAGACTCGTGAATCTGCAGTCCCACTCCATGGCCAAGCCCATGCTTGAATGCCTTCTCCATCCCAGCGGCTCTAAGTACCTCTCGCGCAGCGTTATCGACCGCACGGGTGGAAACACCCGGTTTTATCGAGGAAATCGCTGCTAATTGGGCTTCCAAAACAACCTCGTGAGCCCGAGAGAATGCGTCACCAGAGCCGGATAGCTTCAGTGTCCGGGTCAAATCACTCGCATATCCGTCGCAAAGCGCTCCCCAGTCAATGAGTAAACAACTGGCACCCCCAATCCTTCGGTCTGACGGCTGATAATGTGGCAGTGCCGCACCCGGTCCCGCACCAACAATCGGAGCAAAGCTGCATCCCTCTGCACCGCGAGATCGCATGCTTGCCTCCAAGGCATATACCAGTTCCAACTCAGTCCAGTCGGCTTGAACCTCCGGAATGACCTCTAAAAACGCCTCCTGGGCAACTTTGACGGCACGCCGAGTGGTGGCAATTTCAGAATCATCTTTTATCATTCGCAAAGTCTCGACCAACCCGAGGGTCTCGACAAATTTTACCGCAGAGATTCCTTCAATCAGCTTCCGGTACGACGCGAGTGTTAGATGCTGTGCTTCGATTCCCAATCTCGGTTTTTGGGTAGTCCCGGGACGAATCGATTTCAATGCTTCGCGTGTTAAATCGGGTAGCAGATCGCTGGGAGATCGAATTCTCGCCTCGAAACCTGGACACTGGCTTGCGATTTGACTCTCATAACGCCCGTCACTCAGGAGCACCGGAATCTCACCTCCAAGCAACAGGTAGGTGCTATCGCCAGTAAAACCAGTGAGGTACCGAACGTTGACCTCGTTGGTAATCAACGCAGCATCCAAGCCCTGTTGCTGCATCGTTTCCGTTAGTCGATTGATGCGATTCTGAATTTGCGAGTTCATTCTAAGTTCCTTTCGAATTCATCGTTCCTCGAATTCACAGTGCCTCGAATTGGTCGTGCCCGCGAATCGGTCGTGCCCGCGGTCAATCCCGTTATTGCCTAGACAAACCACGACCTAATTTCCCTTAGACCCTCTAGCGGATCTTCAATCGGCCAATACTCTAGCCCTACATAGCCGTCGTAATCGGTCTCCTGAATCGCCTTAAAAATCTGCCGATAGTTCAGTTCGCCTCTCGTTAACTCGTTCCGCCCAGGATTACCGGCCGCATGAAAGTGTCCGATCTTATCGATGTTGGTGACCAGATTATGAATCACATTCCCTTCACTGACCTGCTGATGGTAGATATCAAAAACGACCTTCACGCTTGGTGACCCAACCGCTTTAACAATCTCAAACGCCTCGGCACTCTGAACGAGATAATAGCCTGGATGATTGACCAACAGATTAAGCGGTTCTATCACAAGTGTGACGTTGGCTTCCTCCAAAAAAGGAGCAGCAGCACGCAAACCGTCCACCAAGCTGGTGTGCTGTGACGCACGCGATCGCCCCTCCAGTGCGTCGCCGACTTGCGAGATGATCGTCTTGCATCCGATTCTCGACGCAGCCTCAATCGACTGCTGTAAACCTTCTAGATATTCAGAGCGACGATTCGCATCAGTCAGACTGACAAAATGCGTGCAGCAAGCAGACACCTCCAGCCCCGCAGCATCTTTCTCCTGCACAAGGTTTGTGAGATCTCGATCCCACCAGCCCCAAAATTCAAAAGCTCCGATACCGACCTGTTTCACCGCCTCGATCGCTTGCGTATCACTCAAATTCTCGAGTACGGCATCGATACACACGGATGGTCGGAGATTTCCCATTTTGACCTCGAAAGATTTCTAAAAACAAGGACGGTCTATGCCCTCAACAGGCATCACACTAACAATCAAAGTGAGTCAAAAGGATAACCAAAGCGAGCATTAGGTACGATGTCCCTCAAGCAACAAAAGAACGCCCGTTCAACTCAAATAGCGTCCAGCAACTGCTCAAATAGCGTCCAGCAACTGCGACGGAGTCCCGCAATTGCAGCTTAAACCCTCACGGATGCCACCACCCACCAGATGCCCAACCATGCATTGCATCACCCAACACGCCAAATTTTGGGTAGACTGCCGTTGACAGTTGCCAACGTGGTCGCAAAGCAGTCCGGATTGATCCAAGACGACGGGCAACTATTTTTCGCCTCTCTACTCAGCAG
>JAKMEW010000528.1 GCA_022425745.1 Rubripirellula sp. | reverse complement strand
GGCTTGGTATCCATCACTCAACCTGCCGCCCCAGAGACTGAAGCACGCCAGCTAATTCAATTTCGACGCAAAGAGCCGCTCACCGCAGAATTTAGAAAGAAGCTCGAGCAGATCTCGCCAGATCTGCGGATTTGGGAATCGAATCCGGTTTATTTCCCGCAGAAGGGTGAACCTCTATTCAGCAGTGCGCAAGAAATGGTTGATCTGGCCGAAGAGCGAAAATGCTCACTCGGCGAAGTGGCACTCGCTTACGAGGCTGAACTGCTTGGAATGACCGAGCAGGCAGTCATCGATGAAATGATCCGCCGTTACGAAATCATGCGAGCCTCGGTGGTGCGGGGCTTGGATCCAAACTTCACCGGCTTACAGTTATTACCCACCTGCGCGGGCGCAATTTTCGAAGCGGAAGCTGCCGGGAAATTAGCCACTAAGAGCCTTCACACACGCGCGGCCGCACGGGCATTGGCAGTCATGCACGTGGATGCCTCGATGGGCGTCGTCTGCGCGGCCCCGACCGGTGGATCAGCGGGAGTCATCCCGGGCACGCTGGTAACGCTCGATGAAGAGAAGTCCATTGAACGGGAAACCATGGGGCGGGCACTCTTAACCGCCGGTGCGGTGGGAATGATTCTCGCAATCCGCGGCACCTTCGCGGCAGAGGTCGCAGGTTGCCAAGTCGAAATAGGGGCATCGGGAGCCATGGCGGCTGCAGCGGTCGTCGATGCGTGCGGAGGCACTGCCAAGCAGGCCTGCGACGCCGCGGCGATCTCCTTCCAAAACACCATGGGAACAGTCTGTGATCTTCTCCACGGGATGGTTGAAATCCCGTGCCATACGCGTAACGGTGCCGCGGCGGCGAGCGCGTTTGTTAATGCCGATCTCGTCCTCGGTGGCTACCCAAACCTAATACCACTCGACGAGACGATTGATGCTGTCTACGCCGTTGGATTGGCAATGCCATCGGAATTACGTTGCACCTCCAAAGGCGGCCTTGCGGTGACCCCATCGGCCCAAGCACTGAAACCTGGCTGTTGTGGTTCGGGTTGCATCGGGTGTGGCTAGCAATCGCGGAAAGTCGCAAATGAGAAACTGATCTAGCGATCGTCCCCCCCAATGCGATAACGTCCACGGCAATCAAAATGCAGGACTTGGGAAGAAGACGACTGCTGAGGCCCACCAGAACGGGCCGAACCTAGAAATCTTCCCGATCATGACTTTTTATTCGCTTGAGACAACAAAACCAAAGGCAAACGTGACTTGCGACACCGATCGATTCGGTGAATGGGCGAACAGGGATGAAACGAGTTCATCTTGTCGCGTCCAGAGAGCGTAGGTCATCAATGCGTCACGGAGGATCGCTGTGCAAACCGTTAAAACGGCCGCAATCGTCGTATTATTAATGACAGGTCTCTACGGCACGTACGTCTCTTTGACCACACCGCCCGAACCGCTTCCTGAAGAAGTTCAAGCAATACTTGATTTCGATCCGGAACTTGACTTTGCAATTGACAGCGGGCTGCCGGAGTCACTTGAGGCTTTTGACTTAGCCGAGGATTCTGCATCTAGAGGCACCTCCCCCTCCGATCAGACCGACCCGCTATCTGGCACTGCAGACGCGGCAATGGCCACGACTGAACCAAGCCCAACCAGTGGTTCAGCACCCGCAAATGACTTAGCAAACCAGCCGAACGCTATCAGTAGCTCAGCAAGTCAGGCTGCCAAAACCGTTGGACTCTCGGGCGCGCAAGCCGATCGTGCGACCGCCCCAGAACTTGCATTAACCAGCGGAACTGTTGCGGACAGCGGAGCGTTCATGACCCCGGAAATGGTGCAGCGAGCGGGCCTTGCAACCGAGAACATGACTCCAAACCTCGGCTTGAACAATGCCATTGAGACCGCTGACAGACAGTTCATGAGCGACAAGTTGCGCGATGCACTCGGAACACTCAGCATTTTCTACAACGCTCCCAACATTACCGGCGAGCAACGAAGTCAACTCCTTGCACGTCTCGATCCGCTCGCACGTGAAGTAATTTATTCCAAGCGTCATCTCCTCGAACAACCGCACCGAGTTGGTCAGGACGAGACACTCACTGAGATTGCCTCGATCTATCAGGTGCCGTGGCAACTGCTTGCCAACATCAATCACATTAGCGATCCGGTAACGATTCTCCCCGGAACAGAACTGAAGGTTGTACGTGGCCCTTTCCGAGCGGAGGTGCATCTTGAAATGAAGGAAATCACTTTGTTCTTGGGTGATTTATACGCAGGACGCTTCCCTGTGGAAGTCGGATCCGACCCGACCCCCGTGCTTGGTACTTATACGATCCAAGAGAAGCAAACCAAGAGGACTTACTATGATCGCGAAGGATCACCCGTCCCTCCCGGCAGCCCAGCTAACCCCTATGGCGATGTCTGGATGGATTTGGGAGGCATGCTATCGATCCACGGCAGCCCGAACCCCACCGCACCGACGAATCAGGGCTGCATCAGTCTCGCTTCTAATGCAGCTAAAGATGTCTTTGGAATCCTTTCTCAAGGTTCATCGGTAACGATTCGCAGGTAGGCGTATCGCGAAATAGGTGCTCCAGCCCTTGCATTTCGGACGAGAAGCGTCAGGATCTTGGATAGCGACAATATCAAACAGTCACACCTTGATAGAGGTGCCTGAGAGAAGTCGCCGTCATTCAGCCTCCTTGATTCTCTGGGATTCATCCAAAATGTCATATGATCGCGACGCCCTAATTGAACTGATTGGCCAAGAATCGCTTCGCCGGGGGCAATTCACACTCGCCAGTGGTAAGCAAGCTTCCTACTACCTCGACTGCCGTAAGATCACCCTTCATCCCAAGGGTGCTAACTTGATTGCTGCTGGCATGCTCGAAGTGATGCAGGAAGCTGGCGACCTGCCACAGGCCGTGGGCGGGATGGCGATCGGAGCGGACCCAATCACGGCCTCGATCGTAACAATCGCGGGGCAACAGGACCTCCCGCTGAAAGGTTTCATGGTTCGCAAAGAACCGAAGGATCATGGCACGGGACAGCAGGTAGAAGGACCTGTCGAGCCTGGGCAAAAGGTAATCATCGTCGAAGATGTGATTACCAGCGGTGGTAGCGCCCTGAAGGCGGTCGAAGTTGCACGCGAATTTGGTCTCGACGTCGATCACGTGATTGCAATTATCGATCGTCTAGCGGGCGGTGAAGCTGCTTTTGCAGCCAAAGGCGTCAAGCTTACAACCCTCACGACCATTCGCGATTTCGGAATTGAACCGGAATAAACGCTCGAGATAAAACGATGCATAAGACTTTCGCATCAGTGACACAGTCGACACGGACACGTCGACCCAATCGGCACGGAAAGGTGACAGCGTCATGGAATCCTCACTCCATCAGCAGCTCAAGCAGCATTACGCTGGTGATGGAGCCACCGAAGTCACACTCGGTGATTTTCGTATCGATGCGATCCGAAACGATGAGCTGATCGAAGTCCAGTGCGCATCACTCTCCGCAATTCGTAAAAAATGTGGCAAGCTGCTCACGCGACACCGACTCCGAGTTATCAAACCCGTGGTGATTCGCACCCGAATCGTCAAATGTAAAAGGTTAGGTGGAACAGTCACATCGAGACGTCTTAGCCCGAAACGCGGCAGCGTCTTAGACTTGTTTGAGGAAATGATTTACTTCAACGGAATCTTTCCTCATCCAAATCTAGTCCTCGAAATTCCACTACTACACGTCGAGCAGCTACGGGTTCCACGCAAGAAGAAGAGCCGGTGGTGGCACAAAGACTACCGCGTCGCAGATGTTTCACTGGAATCGATTGAAGGATCGGTAGAGCTCCGAGAAGCTCGAGACCTTTTGCAGCTCTTGGAGCTTCCGCACCAGCTGCAGCAATTTGACACCGCAGCAATTGCCCAAGCGATTGACCGCCCGCGATGGTTTGCTCAACAGGCCGCCTATGTGCTCCGCAATACGGGAGCCATCGAAAAGGTGGACCGAAGACGCAATGGGATCATTTATCAGCGAGCTGCTTAATCAAGGTCGATGCCGTTTAGGGTAACGCGGGTTTGGCTTCTTCACCATTTTTATCAACCGGATAAACAGCACGGTGTGATTCAAGCTGTTGGATCATCGCGGTCATCATCCGTTTTAGTTCCGTGGGACGTGAGTTGACCAAGTTATTTGACTCAAAGGGATCGTCCTTCAAGTTGAATAATTCATAGTGACCGCCACCGGATTGAATGAAACCGCCGTGCGTCTTCTCCTGCGGCAAAGCATGATAGATGACTTTCCAATCTCCATCACGCCAGACGGTGAAGTAATTACTACGGTGCGGACCATGGGGATAGTGCATCAAAAACTGCTCCGCTCGATCAGACACTCGTTTACCAAGCAGTAACGCGATCATTGATGAACCGTCGACGACATGTTCATCAGCGACTTTGGCATCCGTTAACTCAGCTAGAGTTGGGAAAATATCTTGCACCGAGGCGACTTGCGATTGGATTGCACCGCGTGGGATTGGCAGTTCAGCCTGCAAGTGATTCTCAGGAGCTCGGCGAGCCCAAGATGCGATGAATGGCACACGCATACCACCTTCGTAGTGAGCTCCCTTCTTACCGCGTAGTGGGGCAGCGCAAGCGACGGCGTGCTGGTGACCTAGGGGAGCGTCGGATCCGTTATCTCCTAGGAAAACCACAAGTGTTTCTTCGGAAACACCCAACGCATCGAAGTGATTCAACATGTCGCCAAGCGATTTATCCATCCCCTCAATCAAGGTTGCGAACGCCTTTGCATTGGCCGGCTTGTCGGATTCTGCGTAATTCTTCGCGAACCTTGGATCAGAATCAAAAGGTGCATGTACCGCATAGTGCGAAAAGTAGAGATAGAAAGGCTGGCCGGCTTTGACAGATTTCGTAACCGCTTTCTTCGCCTCAAGTGTCAGTGCTTCGCTCAAGAAAACATCCGACCCGTGATAAGGCTCTAGGTGGGGTACAGCATGATGAGCTCGCTTTGTTCCGAGTCCGTAATTCTTCTCACCGTAGTAACTGCCAGGAGCTCCAAAAGCCGCTCCGGCAATGTTCACATCAAAACCGAGGTTTAGCGGTTCAGCACCTTCGTGCTCTTCAGGTCCGAAGTGCCCTTTACCAACGTGGATCGTTTGATAACCGACCGTCTTCAATACCGAAGGCAGGGTAACGTCACCCTTCTTCAACCCAGCCCAATTCCAATCCTTGGCACCGAATTTCCCAGCGTTGTCTTGCCTGGGATTGATCCAGTTGGTGGCTCGATGTCGAGCAGCATTTTGCCCGGTCATGATGGAAATTCGAGTCGGAGAACAGACACTCATCGCATAAAACTGATTCAACCGAATCCCACTTGCAGCGATCCGCTCCATGCTCGGCGTCCGGTACCAATCGTTGAGTGGATAACGGACCGGTCGGCCCGTGCCGTCAGTCATGAAAGGAACGGATGTATCCATCACCCCCATATCGTCCACCAGGAAAACCATGATGTTGGGTCGATCAGCCGCAATCACCTTCGCCGATGACATCGCCGTGACAAATAAAATGGTGACAACCGACGCAATGACTGGAGACAACCAACTAATCAGACGGTAATGCATATGAAGGTAACCTTTGATTCCAACAGACCTATAATTCGCACTAATCCACTAACAATAAACCACTAACAATAAACCACTAAGAGACTGAGCTTTTTGCATTGAGTGGCTCGAATCCAGCAACTCACACTGAGCATCGCGCCTACTCAACAGCAGGCTCATCGCAGCAGCACGTGTTCGATCAATACCATAACCGATTCCACCCTTGATTGACCAAGCCGCATCACAGATTGCCCAAACCGCCCAAGCCGGCACCGCGATCTCTGAACTTGCTACCCGCACTTGCCATTCGGGCTCTTCCATCGATGAGAGAGCCCGCCGAACCGAAAAGCCGCATAACGGCCCCCATAGTGACCAGTGATTTGTAACCGTGTCTCGGTCGATTTAAACTAAAAGTATCCTTCGGGAATGTCGGATATCCCGAATCCAATACACTGATACGACTCTCCGGTTAACGGGCTCCGTTCACAGCTACAAAAAACCGAGTCCCGTTATGGGGCTTGGTTGGTTTTACTAGACACCTATTTTACCTCAGCCCATAAATTTCACTCCCGCTTGCCATTCTCTCTGCCCGTAGCCTCGCCCGCTGGCCGTAGCTTTGCCTGATAACATGCAATCGAAAATGAAGACACAAACGTCGCGGATCGGATTGCGAAAAGGCTCAGCGATTGTGATAGGGCTGCTGCTGACTTTATTGTCTAGCCCCCACTGTTTTGGATTTCAATTAGACTCGACGACTAACGCCGTTCCTGTGTTCATCCATGAGAAATGTGGGCGTTGCCACAATGCTTCGACGCAGAAAGGTGAACTGGACTTAAGCAGTCTCGAAGGACTTCGTCGGGGAGGTGAATCAGGAGAACCGCTGATCGCACCAACACTTGAAGATTCCCGACTCTGGCAAGTTGTCTCGCACGACGAGATGCCGCCCGAGGACGAACCGGAACTTAGCGAAAAGGAAGTCAACACACTCAAAGAGTGGATCGTTGCAAACCATTCGACGATGGCGTCGAGCAACGGTGAATCACCACCCGAATCGATCCATGATGTCTTGCCGATCCTCCTGCTGCGTTGTGCAAGTTGTCACGGTGCTCAGCGCACAGACGGCGACTTTGATATTCGTTCGCACCAATCAATCCTCGAAGGCGGCCAATCCGGCCCGGCTTTGATCCCAACCTCGCCCGATCAAAGCTTGATGATCCAGCGAATCGAGAACGAGCAGTGCCCACCGACGGAGTTGTTACTCAAGTTTTTCGTTAAACGCCCCACGGAAACAGAAACAGATCGACTGCGTGATTGGATCACTGCTGGCGCACCACGGGGAGAGATAAAAGAGGACGTTGCGACGCGACAGCCCGATTCTCTTGTCACCGATGCCGACCGAGAACACTGGGCTTTTGTTGCGCCGAAACGCCCAACCTCGGGCGATTCGGTCGACGCTTTAATCCACTTATCGCAAAAACAGGCGGGCGTAACCTTTGCACCCGAAGCAGATCGCGACACGCTAATCAGACGAGTTCATTTCGATCTGACTGGCTTGCCACCGACACTTGACCAATCGAAACGCTGGCGAACGGAACCGAGTGACAAGTGGTACGAATCCATGATTGACCACGTACTGGCTTCACCGCATTACGGTGAACGATGGGGTCGATATTGGTTGGATCTGGCAGGATACGCAGATTCAGAAGGTGGAATTTCAGCAGACCCGATAAGGCCCGTCGCTTGGAAGTATCGTGACTATGTCATTCGGTCTTTCAATCAGGATAAGCCTTATGACGTTTTTCTTCTCGAGCAGATTGCGGGCGACGAACTAACGGACCATGCCAACGTTGATCAACTCAACGAAAAACAAATCGATCAACTGATCGCTACCGGCTTCCTGCGAATGGGTATCGATGAAACCGGATCTCGCACCATGAACTTCGTCCCTGAGCGGCTCAAAGTCATTGATGATGCGATCAAGATTGTCGGCTCGGGATTAATGGGCCTGACCATGGAATGCGCAAGATGCCACTCCCACAAGTATGACCCGATACCACAGCGTGACTACTATCGCTTAAAAGCAGTTTTCCAAGGCGCTCTCGATGAACACAATTGGAAGAGTTTCAAGCAACGCAAATTGAACTATGGGACGAGCGAACAGAGAGACAGCATTTCGCTTCACAATCCAACGCTCGAAAAAGAACTCCGCGGACTGCAAAATGAAATCAAGCAGCAAAGGGATCAACTGGTCACCGAAACACTAAGTGTTGCATTCCCCAATCAAACCGAACACGACCGCCTAGCAACGCTCGCAGCCCTGCGTATCGCGGATAATCAACGAACGTTGCCACAAAGGCAGTTGGTCGAAAAACTACAACAAGCAGAGATTTCGGAAACCACAAGAACAGCGTCAAGCGCCCAACAAATCGCACAGCGAATCGAATACCTTCAAGATCGGATCGAAGACGTCCAACGCAGCATGGCTCCGCCGCTGACAATCCGCGCACTGTGGGATCAGGGTGAAGCTTCTCCAACCTACATCCTGCGGCGAGGTGAGCACAATCTAGCCGGGAGGCTTGTCGGCCCCGGAGTTCCATCAGCGTTGACCGATGGCAAAACACCTTTTGTCTTCGACAACCCCTTTCCAAGCGGTAGCCCCAAGACTGGTCGCCGCCTTGCCTTCGCTCAATGGCTGACATCAAAGCAACATCCAACCACCGCTCGTGTGATCGTCAATCGCATTTGGCACCATCACTTCGGACGCGGTCTCGTAAACACTCTTGAAAACTTTGGACGCATGGGCGCCAAGCCGATTCATCCAGATCTGCTGGACTGGCTAGCCGTCGAATTCATGGACCAAGGTTGGAGCATCAAAGCGTTGCACCGCAACATGATGAACTCCAGAACTTACAAACAGTCTTCAGTTGTGAGCGAATCGGCCCAACGAGACGACCCAGACAATCGGTACTACACAAGGATGCCACTGAGGCGACTCGATGCCGAATCATTACGTGACTCACTCCTGCTGATCAGCGGGCGTCTTGACCTTAGCCGTGGCGGAATCCCAGACCCGGTGCGAGTCAGCCAAGAAGGCGAGGTATCTATCAAACCGAACTCCAATGGGCAGTGGCGAAGAAGTATCTATGCCCAATACCGCCGCACCGAAATCCCCAGCATGCTCGACACATTCGATTATCCTCAAATGGGACCAAATTGTTTCGAGCGTTCGGTTTCAGTTGTGTCGCCGCAAGCCTTGCTCCTACTCAATAATCGGCAGGTACATGACTTGGCGGAAGCATTCGCTAGGGAGATTGAAAATGCGGCCCACCAAACAGATAGTCTCGAAAAACAGAACACCAAAACAACGTCAGATCGGGACAACCAATGGAGCCAGTTGATTGACTTGGCGTATCAAAAATCACTTTGCCGATGGCCAACCGATCAAGAAAAGCGACTGGGAATCAAAACACTCGAAGCCTTAACTGTTGAGTGGAACGGAGACGCTTCGAAAGCGTTGAAATCCTACTGTCACGTTCTGATGAACTCCGCATCATTTCTGTACATCGATTAATGGCTGCGAGATACAGCGTTCTTGCGGCGCGCAAAACATTGACAAAATACCGGCGAACAAACGGTCACTTTTTCATCCAACTGAACATGTCACTGAATACTCACCGACCAAATCACGAATCGATCCATCAACCACGTGCCGCTGCTTCGGTCGCGTCACACGTGGCGTCTCAAAGTCGGCGCGATTTCTTTGGTTCAACAAGCCAGGGACTCTTGGGGATCAGCTTAGCACAACTCCTTGGCAATGAACTCAAGTCATCGGAGGTGCTGGCAGACGATCCAACAGAAAAAACGACCTACAACCTCGAACCGAAAGCGACGCACCACGCACCCAAAGCGCGGAACGTCATTCAGTTATTCATGAACGGTGGGCCAAGCCAGATGGATCTCTTCGATCCCAAGCCCGTCCTGAATCGCATGGATGGGAAACCCTACCCCGGTAACGTCGAAGACATTGGCAATCAGAGCACCTCGGACATTGGTGTCATGATGGGTGGCCAATACCCGATGCATCAACACGGTCGGTCCGGCCAGTGGTTTGCCGACGTCCTTCCCCATACCTCGACAATGTCCGATGACCTGTGCATGATTCATTCCATGTGGACGGACCACCCGAATCACGACAACGCACTCTACAAGATCCACAGCGGCAGGCTATTCATGGGTCACCCCACGCTTGGATCTTGGGTGGTTTACGGGCTTGGTTCCGAGAATCAAAATCTACCAGCCTACGTGGTACTCAGCGATCCACTTGGCTTACCAAAGAACGGAACTCGAAACTGGACCGCTGGATTCCTACCACCGGTTTATCAAGGAACGCCCTTCAGACCGACCGGCTCTCCAATTCTCAATCTATCCCGCCAATACCCCCAACCTAACTCGGTCACCAAGCAGTCACAAAGTTTACTCGCACAACTGGATGAGATTCATCGAACTGAACGACCACACCGCGGGGAACTTGAGGCTCGCATTCAGTCCTATCAACTTGCTTCTCGTATGCAATTGGCCGCGAGCGAAGCATTGGATATTGATCGCGAAACCGAGGAAGTGCACAAAACCTATGGAATTGGCAAATCGCCCACGGACTCATTTGGCCGCCGCTGTTTATTGGCAAGGAGGTTGGTGGAGCGAGGTGTTCGTTACGTGCAAATCTTCCTTGAGGAACAACCGTGGGATAGCCACGTGGACCTTGCGTCAAACCATCGTGCGGTGTGTGAACGCACCGATCAACCTGTCGCTGGATTACTCAAGGACCTCAAACGCTCAGGTCTACTCGATTCCACCTTGGTGATTTGGGGTGGTGAGTTTGGTAGAACCCCCACGTCACAACGATCCGGAAAAATCTACACCGGCCGCGACCACAACATGCAAGCGTTCACCTCGTGGATGGCCGGTGGTGGCGTCAAAGGAGGATTCTCCTACGGCAAGACCGATGACTTTGGCCATCAGGTTGTGGAGAATCCAGTCAGCGTGCATGACTACCATGCAACCATCCTACATTTACTCGGACTACACCATCAGGATCTCCATTTCCTTCGCAGTGGCCTCGAAGAGCGACTGACGGGCGTTTCCCCACCTCGCGTGGTACATGAACTGATTGCGTAAATCGAAAGCCGACGTCACTTGACACCCACATCAAACGTTGCCCCCTGAGCAGGCGTCGCTAATCAAAAATCGATTCGGAGCAATGCCTATTCGGTTCCCAGGTCTACCACCGAATCACGATCCGACTTTGCAACTTCCACAAGATTCAAACGCAGCCGGCTAACAACTTCCGGATGCTGCGATGCAATGTCATGACGCTCCTGTGAATCGTTGATCAGATCGTAGAGTTCCCGAACAACAAATCCACCTTTTTGGTGTTGTATTAATTTCCAGCGTCGATCGCGTAGCGAAACGGATCTCCAGTTCGGACCTACCGTATAAATCAATCGGTCGGGGATCTTTCTTTGATGCAACAGTAAGTCACTTAGATCAAACCCATCAACGGATTTACTCTCACCGATTTTGACCTCAGCAAAACTAGCGACCGTTGGTAACCAGTCAATAATCTGCACGGGAGTATCTTCCTTTCTGGGTGAAAAAGGTTTCGGGCATGAAACAATCGAGGGAACACGTATACCACCTTCGTACACGTCACCTTTTTTACCACGCAGCGGATGATTCCGACCAGGCAATGCCCCATTTGGGTAATCATCATCCGGATACCTTAAGTCATTGTTCTCCGCGGTGCTTCCACCATTATCACTGGTAAAAATCACGATCGTATTGTCAAGCAACTCAGTTGCTTCAAGTGCTCGGACAATCTTTCCAACCGCGTTGTCGAGATGCATGATTGACGCAAGGTAATGCCGCTCAACCGGTCCCTCAACCGAATCCGAAACACGCGAAACCCACTCGTCTGGTTCTCGCAACGGGAGATGCACCGCCGTGTAAGGAAGGTAAAGAAAGAAAGGTTTCTCTGATCGCTTATTGATCCATTGCACCGCCTCGCGAGTGAGCAAATCCGTTACGTGCCCAGACTCACTGACCAGTGTCTCATTTCGATGCCAAGTCGGACGATACGGACCCTGCTTGTAGCCATGACTCCACGGACTTACTCCACCAGCTAGCGAACCATAGGAGTGGTCAAATCCAAAATGATTCGGCCCCCATTTCGGCAATGACCCAAGATGCCATTTACCTATCAAGCAAGTCTCGTAACCGGCATCGGAAAGCAAACGGGGTAGGGTCAAAGTGGAATGCGGTATCGCCAGTGTATTGGTCGGTGTCGTCACACCAAAGCGACTCCAGCAACGGCCCGTCAGAAGGCCAGTTCGCGTCGGGCTGCAAACGGGAGCAACATAATGATGAGTTAGTTCAATTCCATGCTCAGCAAGACGATCCAAATTCGGTGTGGACGCAATACCTCCATGAAACCCAACATCACCCCAGCCAAGATCGTCCGCCATGATGAAGACAACGTTTGGTCGCGTCGATTCACTCGCACAAAGACTTGTTGACAAAGCTAAACAAATCAGACAGGCAAACATGCCAAACCTCGCGAGCGAGAGCCCTGCTGTGAAATCTCTCACGTACACGTTCAAAATCCTCCCCCGCTCTATGATTCTGTTCCCGACGTTCCAACCACAACGGACGACTAAGCAATCAGATCACGGATCACTTTGCCATGCACATCAGTCAATCGTCTTTGAATCCCGTTGTGGTAATAAGTTAATTTCTCATGATCAATTCCCAGC
>JAKMEW010000512.1 GCA_022425745.1 Rubripirellula sp. | reverse complement strand
ATGCGGGAGTACGTATCTTACCGGCGGCGTTGAGTTCGCTTTTGCACTGCTTGTGACGCTTTTAGCTCATGAGTTTGGGCATTATCTGCAAGCGGTGCGTTACGGTGTGCCGGCGAGTTATCCTTTTTTTATCCCGATGCCATTGAGCCCGATTGGGACGATGGGGGCGGTGATCGGGATGCAGCCCGGAAGAGGTGATCGTCGCAGTCTGTTTGATATAGCAATCACGGGGCCGATTGCTGGTCTTTTACCTGCATTGGTCTTTAGTTTCTATGGTTTGTCAAAATCAACAATCATTTCCGTCGCCGAGACAGGCAGCAATCTTTCTCTCGGTGAGCCACTGATTTTTAAGGCAATGGTCTACCTCCATTTCGGCTCTCTAGCGGAGGGAACGGACGTTCTTCTGCATCCAATTGCTTTTGCAGGTTGGGTCGGGATTTTCATCACCGCTTTGAACTTGTTCCCGATTGGACAACTAGATGGCGGTCACATCCTGTATTCGCTACTTCGTGAACGCTCTCACATGTTTTCAAAACTGATTCTTATCGGTTGCATTGCCGGAGTGGTCGCTTTTGAATACTGGGGGTGGACTCTGATGTTGAGTCTGCTGATTTGGATGGGAGCAAAGCACCCGCCAACGGCGAACGATGAAGCCGAACTGGGGCGGGGGAGGATCGTACTTGGGTGGCTCGCATTGTTATTCATGCCATTGGGGTTCACACCGATGCCGTTTATTTTGGAGTGATTTCCAGCCGGTTTCGCCTATGGAGTGCGATGTTGGTAAACTTGTCGCTATCAAGTAAGTGAAGCGTGGTTTCATTTAAGAACGCTGCGGTGTCCGATTTTCGGTGGTACTCGAGTATCCGCTGGTGTCGATAGTTTGATGAGTCGATGTTGATGAGTCGTTGGAAGATTTGAGCAGAGATGTGTAAATGGTGGATGATGTGACCGGTCGTTTGGTTCGCTGCTGCGTCGTTCTCAGTGTCGTGAGTTTGCTGAGTGAAGTAGGCAGCGGTGCAGAGCCCCCGTCCTTCAATGAGGTAATCAGACCCATTCTCTCGGATCGATGCTACCCTTGTCATGGACCCGATGCGGAGGCTCGAGAGGCAGGGTTGCGGTTAGATCAGCAGCAGTCTGCCATGAGTAGCGGCGTGTTCGACGAAGGAGACAACTCGTGGATTCCATTTCTTGAGCGGATCACATCGTCGGATGCGGATATTCGGATGCCGCCTCCGGAGTATGGTGATGCCTTGTCCGAAAAGGAGGTCCGACTGCTTACCGCTTGGATCAAGGCAGGTGCCGAGTATGAATCGCATTGGGCGTTTGAAAAGATTCCGTCCACGGACCAATTATTGGGGCAGCTAGATAGCTCGACGATTGGAGATTCCGAGATCGACGAACAAGGTGGGGGAAAAGGTTCTGAGTGGGGGACCACGGCCGTAGATCGATTTGTCGCTGGTGTTTCCAAGAAGCAAGGCCTAACGCACGCGGTTCCAGCTGCGCGGGGAATCTGGCTGAGGCGAGTGACCGAGGATTTGACGGGTCTGCCACCGACGGTGAATGAGCTGAATCGATTTCTCGCAGATTCAAGTGCTGATGCGTACCTGCATGTTGTCGAGCGTTTGCTTGATTCGCCAGGGTACGGCGAGCGGATGGCGGCGCACTGGATGGATGTTGCTCGATACGCAGACACGTTCGGTTACCAGAACGATCTGGAGATGCAGGTTTGGCCGTGGCGAGATTGGGTAATCGAGGCTTTCAACCAAAACATGCCTTACGATCAATTTTTGATTGAACAGATTGCGGGTGATCGATTACCCAATGCGACGCAGAAACAAAATTTAGCAACGACTTTCAATCGACTTCATCGGCAGACAAATGAGGGCGGTAGTGTAGCGGAGGAGTTTCGAATTGCGGGTGTCGCCGATCGGACAACGACCGCTGCGACGGCGTTTTTGGGGCTCACGATGGAGTGTTGTCGATGCCACGACCACAAGTTCGATCCGATCTCGCAGAAAGACTTTTATCAGCTCAGCGCGTATTTTGCTGACATTGATGAGTTCGGTCTCTATGCTCATTTTACGCGAGCGGTGCCCAGCCCATCGCTTCCACTGTACACACCCGAAGAAGCCGAAGAGCGAAAGATTTTAGATCGGGAATTGTCAGCCTCTGAATCCGGCTTAGGGCGAGCGAGGCAGGAGGCGTTGGATCAATTGAAGGCTCTGGATTCGGGGGAAAGAGATGAACGTTCGTCTCTAGCCGTGGAAGCGGTTGAGCTAAAGCCGGTTTTCGAGGCCGGACTTGAAGGTGCAGTGGTTGGTGTTGTTGGGAACGCGAGTCGGTTCAACGGCGACGACGAGATGAAGTTGAATGAAGCGCCTGAGTTGGGGCGTGAATCCCGATTTAGTCTTTCATTTTGGATACGTCCCTCCGGTGATGCCAAGCGAATGACTGTTTTGCACCAATCGAGAGCTGCAGATGATTCTGGCTTTCGTGGAATTCAGGTGGTGTTGGAAGAGAGTCGACTGGAATACTCCATGATCCATTTTTGGCCGGGTAATGCGGTGAGACTGATAACGAATGACAAGCTGCCGAAACAGACTTGGTCGCATGTTGTAATCACTCATGATGGCAGTGGTCGCGCGGGCGGGATTGGTATCCACGTCAACGGTGTGAGAAAAGAGTGTGAGGTAATTCGTGATGGTCTCACCCTCGATGTTCGGCATCGAAAGGAGTGGGGCGATTCGGATGTTGGAAGCTTACGTTTGACACTCGGAGCTAGGTTTAGGGATGTTGGTTTCGTGGACGGTGAATTGGATGAGCTCAAGTTGTTCGACCGCGACTTGACAAACCTCGAAATCAAAAAGCTTTTCGGCGAGACAGCAGGGCAATCGGTTGACATTACGGTCGAGGATTTCTTGGCTCACGCGTTGGAGCAGGAAGAGGCGGTAAAGGAACACAAGAGAGGACTCGATGAGCTTCGTCGCAGGGAGAATGATTTTTCCGCCGGTGTGCGTAGGATCATGGCGATGAGTCATGATGATGTGTCTTTTCCCACATTCATCCTTGAGCGGGGTGAATACACCGAAAGACGCGAAGAGGTTGCTCCAGATGTGCCGAGTCATTTTTCTGGTGGTCAATTTGCGGGCGTGGATCGACTTGACTTGGCAAATTGGATGGTCCATCGGGATAATCCATTGACGGCGCGCGTGATCACTAATCGTATTTGGTACTTGTTGTTCGGACGCGGCATCGTAGCGAGTGTGGAGGACTTCGGTGCTCAAGGCTCTCCGCCGTCGCACCCGCTACTGCTCGACTACCTCGCGGCTGGGCTGATGGAAAATGACTGGGATCTGCATTGGCTTATTCGTGAAGTCGTTCTGTCCGAAACCTACCAACAAAGCAGTGACGCAGATCCGGAATCTTTAAGACGTGACCCTTCCAATATTTGGTTGACGCGTGGTCCGAAGCATCGCCTGTCAGCGGAGCAGCTTCGCGATTTGATTCTTTTCACCAGTGGCCTCATGGTTTCAGATGTCGGCGGACCAAGCGTCAAGCCATATCAGCCTGCCGGTTTGTGGAAGGAGGCTGGGACGGGAAAGACGTACCAGCAGGCCAAGGGGCCTGGCTTGTATCGACGTAGCTTGTATACGTTTTGGAAGCGAACGTCGCCTCCACCGAGTATGTTGACTTTGGATGCAACCAGTCGCGAGAGTTGTACGCCGAGGCGTGAGTCAACCACAACACCGCTCCAGGCGTTGGTCTTTCTGAATGATCCTCAGTACGTCGAAGCGGCAAGAGAACTCGCTACAAACCTGTTGGTCGACTCGCCACTACCCGGTCTCAAACGCTGGACTGACTTGTGCCAGCGATTGCTGTCGAGGAAGCCGACAGCCGGCGAGTTGGAGGTCTTTTCGGAAGCGTACGAGGATCAGCGGCGACTATTCACTTCTGGCGGTGACGATGCGACCGAATTCTTGAGCGTCGGTGAGCGACCGGTTCGGGAGGATCTCGATACCATTGATCTTGCTGCGACGACGGTGGTTGTGCAGATGCTGTTTGCGTATGACGAAACGATCATGAAGCGGTGATCAGCTTGTGATTGGTTTTGAGGTTAAGTTGTCTAGATCTTCGGGTCGACTTTAGGGGAATCGAATGTTGAATGGGCGTCAGACACGTCGGCATTGGTTGCATTCCGGGGCGTTTGGTCTCGGTGCTATGGCGGCCATTGAATTAACGTCGGATCCCAAGCGTTCAGCCTCGGTTGACGCTGCAGAACATGCTTCAGGTCTCTCGGGAGAGAGACGCTTTCTAACCGGCGTCCCGAAAGCAAAGCGTGTGATTTGCCTTTTTCAGGCAGGAGGCCCCTCGCAACTTGAGACGTGGGATCACAAGCCACTCCTTAACGAACGGCAGGGCGAGCAACTCCCTGACTCGGTGAGACAGGGTCAGCGTCTGACGGGAATGTCAGGGAATCAGGCGTCCCTGCCGCTTGCGGGTTCAGCTTTCTCTTTTCAGCAGCACGGTGAATCCGGAACGTGGGTTAGCGAACTGTTGCCGCACTTGAGTCGGCAGGTCGATAAGCTGGCTGTGATTCGTTCGATGAGAACCGAGGCGATCAACCACGATCCAGCGATTACGTTTTTGCAAACGGGGAACCAGATTGCGGGAAGACCGAGTATGGGATCGTGGTTGCATTATGGTCTGGGAAGTGAATCAGAAGATCTGCCAGCTTTTGTTGTCTTAATCACGAAGGGAAAAGGTGGCCAGCCCCTCTACTCGCGTCTCTGGGGTTCTGGTTTTCTTCCGTCAGAGTATCAGGGGGTTCAGTTTCGTGCTGGGAAAGACCCCGTACTTTATCTAGCCAATCCTTCAGGGATTAGCGGGCAGTCGAGACGGCTGATGCTGGATCGATTAGGTGAATTGCACGGTATGGAACGTGAACGCACCGGCGACGATGAACTCACCGCGAGGATCAGTCAGTACGAGATGGCGTACCGGATGCAGAGCAGTGTTCCGGAAGTAGCTGATTTATCTGACGAATCCGACGCGACCTTCGAGTTGTATGGCTCTGATGCTCGAAAGCCAGGAACGTTCGCTGCCAACTGTGTTCTCGCAAGACGCCTTGCTGAAC
>JAKMEW010000405.1 GCA_022425745.1 Rubripirellula sp. | reverse complement strand
GCAAAAACCATATCATGGCGGGTATCAAGATGACGGAAACGACGACCCATCGCATGACAACCCGCAGGATTGAGATCAGGTCAATTTGAATGTCTGCTCCAGCCCACAAAGCAACTGCTAATAGCATCGTTGCTATAGCTAACTTGCGCATCTTCTGCTGGTTCATTGCCGCTGCACACTGAGCGATTCCCCAGCCCCCTATTGCAACACTCGTGACCATCAAATGGATTGTGTTAGTGCCTACCCCCTGTGCGATCATCAACACCACACCGATCAAATTTCCCACCGTCGTTAAAACAATGATCGAATAATGCGCGATACAACTAGCTCCTTGCGCATCCACCGAGAGATTCCTCACACGACAAATCGTTCGGCCGAGAGACGCCGACCAGTGCGACAGCAAAGCATTCAATAACGCGATCGACAAACCCGCGATAACCAACCTGCTCATCAATGACGGCTCCCAGTTGGAACCAACAAGTTGTGCGATGTAAGCAATGAGGACGGATACCTGATAAAGACCAAGGAACCATGCGAGGGGCTTCGAGGGACGTACGATGACCATGCATGGCACAACACCAAATGCAACCCACTTTAGAGTGTGAAGAAATGGAATACCCGGACTACCCGTCGTCAAATTAATAACGCCGTCCGAGATCGCCCAAAAAAGATCGATGGTCGCAAGACAACATAAAATGACGATCACGCCAAGAAATGGATGGACAATGAACATCGCGTCACTGCGATCCGACGTTTTTTGGAGAGCCCAGTCCTTCACGGTCCAAATCATCAGCCATGCCACCGACCAAATCGGGAACAATCCGAAGGCAGAAGCGAACTGCAAAAAAGCGAGAAGCAGAGATTTCAGAAGCAACGACCCCGCGAGCAAGACCCACCAGCCAATGCAACGAACAACGATCATTTGAGAGTAACCCGCTCCGCTCAATCCGTTTAAAGTGATCGCGCGCACGGAATGAGAGATTTTCCGAACTAACATTCCACTGACTAAGAGCGAAACCAAAGCAACAAAGCCAAATATCTTTTCTGCCGGATAGAGCCCTAAAGCGATCAGTGGAGTTACCACTCCGACTCCAACGATATGTGCTTGAGAGATGATCCGTTGTCCCAGCCGTTCTTGGTAAAGCACGACGAAAGATGTCGCCACCCATATCAGACCAACACAAATCCTCGTCTCGGCATCAGTAAGATTGAAAAGTAAAAAGAAGATCCACGCGATTTGACCTGCAAGAAGCGAGACGCTGATCGGCCAGCTCGCAACCAGAAAGCCTCGAAGAAGCCTACCGGTACCCAAATAGCTTCCGCCCAATTTGGTGACCAACACGATTGAAGCTGCAAGGGAAACCAGAAACCCTCCGAACGACGCAGTAAAGTAAGGAACGATCACAAAAACGCACAAAGTGGTCAGCATAGAGGTCAGCCCGCCGATGACCAAACCGAAACCCAATGCAAACTTCACTACTCCACTGGGATTTTCATTTTGGATCATGTGACCTGAGCGAAGAAATGTGAGCGTCCACATCAAACAGGCGAATCCAGCGAATTGCACAAACTCGAAGTTCATGAGTGGTGCGATAAGAGTAGGCACGATGATCGTTGTCACGACGAGCGAAGCCAAAGACAATACATTTTTCACTCTGTCAGTTAGGGTTGATCGCCCGTAACGAAACCACAAACTTCCTACTAAACTCCAAAGTGCGACCGGGATCATGGTTACAAGTAGAGGCTGCTCTCCGTGTACCACCGGTCCAATCCAGTCAGCCCAGAGGAATCGGAGTGACACAATGAGCACCACTGCCACACAAGTATGCTCAAGGTTCTTTCGTCCTGCCCAAGAGCTCAAAAGTCTTTCTTGAAGTCTCGCCCACGAGCAAACAATAAGACTTAGTGCGGACAGCAGCGTGGTCAACACCAACAGATAAATCCGCCCTTGCGATAAATCCAGCAAGGTTGAAGCGATCCAACATGCGACAAAAGATGCGGATATCATCAGAGATAAAGGTAAGAACTCGTTTCGGGTTTTGCTTGAATCGCCGTAACGCCTGAATCCGAAAGCCGCCACCGATAGAGCGGCGAGATCACAACCGACATATCCCAAAACATCTTTTCCGACAGTTACTACTTGCAACGTATAAAGCGATTGAGCGAGACCACTCAACACTGCTGTAAAAGCGAGCAAGATCGCAGCGGACAAGAGTGAAAACTCGAACGCCAAAGTCTCATTGCTGCTCTTCACGTTGGCCAAATCCCAGTGCCCTGAAGAATCAAGTCGATCGAATCTCTGCGTAGAAACGTCGGCAACATGCGTTAGAAAGCGAACTTCAAGTCGCTTCGTACACCATGACACTACCTCTCTTATCAATAGCCAAATTGCGAGAAGGGAAAGGCAAGGGACGATAAGTATCCACTGCGGATTTCCTGCCAACCACGAATCAATCGAAAAATGCTCTGCTGCTACCCAGCCTTCAACGGCCACGCCTTGGTAGGTGAAGAGCCCCATCGTTAACACAGAGATCACTTGTGAACCTAACAAACGTTGCGATGACAATGAACGAATTGATGCCATAAGCATCAACAAGGCAGTCATGAACAAAAGGGTAACAACTCTGTTCAGATCCTCACCTAAACCAACCATTGCTAGGCACGTGAAGCAGCATGCAGTGACGATGCCGTCAATGAATAAAAACCGGACTTTTTGGCCAGATGGATCTACGCCGCCAGCCAAGACGGCTTCTCGTGTTCCCCAGCGATGCCAAAGTATTTCCACGAGCCAGAGAAAAGCACCAGCCAGCAGCATTGCCCACGTAAATGGCTCAAAGGCTGCACTGTCAATCCAACTCGCTGGCTTAAAGAGCGATAACGAAAATAGAATGGTTTGAATCGCTGAGCCGTAAACGAGTTTTTTAAGTGGAAGGCCGTCCGACCAGCAAGCGAGGGTCGAGAGTATTACTGATGCACCTAAGACAACCTGGAGACCCCAGAGCGGAACCCGTCCCAAGAAATTAGCAGGCACAACAACCAATGCTCCGGAAATCACGACCGTGGCACCCGCCCACACCAGAAGCGACAGCACGATCCACTTCTTTCTTTCTCTATTGCTCTCAGCCAATGACCATAGCCCAACCAAAACGGTTGTCGAGAGAAGTATCAGAAGCGTTTCGCCGGACAAGACTCCACTCCACAAGGTGGAGCTGGCGATTCCGGAAAAAGCACCATGCAACTTGATGCTGATGATTGCAGAAAGGGTCATGGGAATTGCAACCAACGCTGACCAATGTGGCTGACAAGAACGGTAACTCACCCACAAAATAGATGCGGTCAGGACGGATGCCCACACCCAAATCCACCCCACCGTAATTGCAGCTGGCACTGCAATCATAAACGCAGGTGTGGTGAGCAGAAAAATGCCGATGTATCCAACTAAGCTATGTGTCGCGACGCTCGCCCGTTTCTTCAGATCAAATGCACTCGCCCCAAACGAGATAAATGCTGGAATCGTCGACACTGCGAGTGCAAGGTAATCTTCGACGCCTGCCTCTCTAAGGCTCAACACAAAGTACGCTGTTGCAGTTGCAAACGCGTAAAGCCCGAAACCCAAGGAAAGCAGACGCATGCGAGACAGAGGACTTCCTAAACGGGTCGACAATTTTCCCTTCATTCGATCCAATCGACTGATCACCACTTGAACGCTCAATGCGGCAATACCCAAAAGCCATCCGGCGGACGGCCCGAGCCACTCAACCGCAGCACGCGTAAATGGCATGACGCTGATCGGGACGATGAAGACAAACGTGACAAACCAACTGTAAGCTCGATGCGTCACCGCAGAAATGCACAGGTAAGCCAAACGTGAATAAAAGACAGATGCTGCAGCGATGAACAAAAAGGTGGTTGGATCAGCAGAAGCAACCAGTGAATCCTCACGCCCGACAGCAGCGATACCTGCCAGAACACTCAATGGGATCAACAACACTGAGATAATCAGGACCGCGCGACTTGTGTGCCGCAACTTCCATCGCTTCAGCGTGTAGAGACCCGCGGAACCGATTGCAATGTTAGCAACCAAGAAGATCAGGGAAGGTATCAGTGGGTGCGTTGAAACAATTGGACGCCAGAGCGTTCGCACCAAACCAATGGAACAAACAACAATGAGTATCCCCGCAACAATTTCACCCCAGCGAATATTGTGTGTGGAAAGGAAAGACTGAATCACTTTTGCAAGCGATGAACTGGAAGCACCCTTGGATTGCAACTCGGAAACCCGATCGGAGGATTTCCGATCTGAGAAACCACGGTCAGAGGGTCCCTCAAATGCATTTGTTGTGGCACGCAAAACCTTCCCTTTCTGCTTGCCGATCGGTCGCGAAACGAGGACAGCGTCCGCAACATCGCAATCTTGAGATGATCCCTGAGCACTCACGACAGGTTTTTTCGTGACATGACTGCTTGGTTCAGTGCGGCCTAGACTAGGGGATTCCCCGATGGACTCTCGCCTCGCAGCAGGCTGTTTAACATCGGCACTTGGCTGAACTTTTTGCGTCTGAGATGCATCATGCAATAGGTTGCCGGATCTGGCTTGATGATCAACACGACCCGGACTCGAATCAGCAATTCCCTGCCGATAACGAATCTTCTGTAACGCTAAGAAAACCTCATCCGCCCTTTGCTGTGTAAGGTGACCTGACGACAAACAGCGATTAATCAGTCGCTTGGTCGCCTCGTAGTCGTCTTGTTTCGGCGGCGTAACGGATCGTGGCTCAGAGGCTTTTGATGCAGGTGGTAGAAAAGCTTTAAATACAGCCTCAACAATTACCCAAGACAGGTGTCCCACGCATGTCACAACGAGCCAAACCACGAAGAGAATCACCCAGATTTCGATCATGTTCGCTCCATAATGAATTCGCTAATCTAGCTGGGGAAGAAACGCCTTGCCGGCACAAGTCGACCTCGGAGATTGAGTTGTCTCCATCATGGGGTCTCGTTCGTTAAGAGCATGAAAGCAGGTGGCTCGATGTTTGGCTGTACCCCTTGCGAGCCCACATCAGACCGTTTGTTTCGCAGATTCTTAAAACTTTCTGCCAAAGTCCAAAAAATCGATAAAACAGTGGTCCTATACTGTGGAGTCTGCAACACACCTGGCATCTTTTCCGACCCTAATGGCGATCCACTTGAGTAACTCCAAGCTAACAGATGACGCCACACTCGAATCCGTGATGGCTCACTACATTGAATGCATCGAGCATGGGGAACATGCTGATGCCAATGACTATTTGGATCGATTTCCTCAGCACGCTGGTGAACTCAAGACGTTCTTCAGAAATCACCATTGGTTAGACGAAAGTGATCCAAAAGAGTCTTCGCTCGTTGGTCATTCAGTTGGCCCGTACCAAATTGAAGCGGAACTAGCTCGCGGCGGAATGGGAGTTGTTTATCGTGCAAAGCAACGCGGATTAGATCGATCCGTTGCTCTTAAATTGATAAGCACCGGGCGGCTCGCGGGGCATGAAGAACGACAGCGATTTCGCATCGAAGCAGAAGCAACAGCAGGCCTACAACATCCGTGTATCATTCCAATTTACGAGGTGGGAAGCTGGGAGGGTCATGAGTACTTTTCGATGCCTCTCATTGAAGGAACGACTCTTCAAAAGCATGTCACAGATCAAAGACTAAGCGAAGAAAAAGCTGTGAGGATAGTCCTTCAAATTACCGAAGCTGTCGCCTACGCTCATGATGCTGGCATCATCCATCGAGACTTAAAACCTGACAACATTTTGATTAATCAAAATGGTCACCCATTGCTAACGGACTTCGGACTGGCGAAATGGCATCGAGAAGATGCAACGCTCACCCGCACCGGCCAAGTATTGGGATCGCCTCACTATATGAGCCCAGAACAGGCGAGTGGCGTTGTTGAGCCTACCAAAGCTACGGATGTTTACTCGCTTGGCGCAATCTTGTACGCACTCTTAACAGGTACTTCACCCCACCCGGGCGACAGCATGGCTGAAGTATTGCGCAGTGTCCTGCAGGATGAACCACGTCGACCAAGGATGATCCGCAAAGAGGTATCCGTTGAAATTGAAAAAATCTGTTTAAAGGCAATCAACCACGAAGCAAGTGATCGTTACTCAAGTGCCAATGAATTTGCTTCCGACCTGAGACGCTTCTTAAATGGTGACCCAACGCTAGCAGCAAATGATGGAATCATTGACCGGGTCGCTAGAGAACTTCGTCGTGACCAACACCAAAAACACTTTCGAAAGTGGGGCGCTTCGCTCGCAGCCATTGGTGTGATTGTTTTTGCAAGTCACTTGGGGATATTCCTACTCAATCGATGGCAACATCCATCTTGGCTATCGTTTTGGTTACCACGTGGTGTCATGCTATCGCTTATCGGAGCGGTGATTTTATATGCCCGTAGCGGTTCAATTCTGCCGAGAAGCGCCGCTGAAAGGCCGGTCTATTCAATATGGATCGCTTATCTACTAACACTTGCGACATTGAATGTACTTGCCGAACTCAGGGACGCCGATCCGTACCAAATGTTCGTGATTGCATCAGCATTGAGCGGTTTTGGTTTTCTCGCGATGTCGGGGCATGTGTGGGGTGGATCTGCAGTGTACGGAGTCATCTTTCTGCTCACAGCAATCACATCCCACCTCGCACCAACATACAGCCCCATTTTTTTGGGAGTCACTTGGCTGATTAGCCTTTCCTCACTCGCGATTCACTACAACCGGCGTGACTCAAAAAATGCCCATCATCATCATCCAAACCCTGCTCGAGAATCACCAGAATCCACCGGTCCATAATCGGGCACCTATACTTAAGTCACAAATCTGTTTTCTTTGGTCTTTAGGATGCTCTATGATGAGGGCCGAAGTCAGCTACCCGTTGAACGCTTCAAGTCGTCTTGTACGTTGCGAAGACGAACGGTTTTAATATTTTTCCACAGATGTTCTGAAAGTGAATCCTTTTATGAAAAGCACAAAATCGTTAAGTCGGCGCCATTTTCTCGAGAGTACGGCGATCGCTGCGGTCGCTGCATCCTCTCCCGCCATCGCTGAAGCAACTCAAGGTCCAACTCCAGAAACACTCGTGGGTGAACTTTACGAGAGCTTGAGCGGAAAACAACAAAAAGAAATCTGCTTCGACTGGAATCATCAAGACCCAAAACGTGGTTTGCTTCGAACCTTCGTCGCCAATAACTGGAATATTACCAAAGCAGAAATCAACTCAGACTTTTACTCGGATTCGCAACGCGCGATTGTGAAGAAGATCTTTGAGGGAATCATTGCACCGGAATGGCATGATCGCTACTACCAACAACTCGAAGATGATGCGGGTGGATTCGGAAATGAACAGTCCGTTGCAATCTTCGGAAAACCAGGAGAGGGCGAGTTTGAGCTTGTTTTAACTGGGAGACACATGACGCTGAGGTGCGATGGAAATTCCACGGATCATGTGGCTTTTGGTGGACCTATTTTTTACGGTCACGCGCCGACTTTCAATGAAGATCCACAACACACCGACAATGTGTTTTGGAGTCAGGCGGTCGAAGCAAACAAGCTATATCAAATGCTTGATCCTTCTCAACGTAAAGCATCTCTGGTGGCAAAAACCCCACGCGAGCAAGCTGTCGGATTCAAAGGATCCAAGGCTGGCCAAGCCGGCTTACCAGTTTCCGAAATGTCAAGCGACCAAAAAGAACACCTTCAAAGTGTTCTAGGCTTACTGACAGAAATGTATCGCACCAGTGATCAGGATGAAGCGATGCAGTGCCTCAAGAAGCAAGGCGGCTTAGATGCATGTAGTCTATCTTTTTATCAGGATCAAGATCTCGGCAAAGATGGAGTATGGGACAACTGGAGAATCGAAGGACCATCCTTCGTCTGGCATTACCGAGGTGCACCCCATGTTCACGTGTGGGTAAACGTCGCTGACAGTACCGATGTGAAAACCAACAGCTGAGAGACAAAGCTGATCATATAAAACCGAAAGCTCACTGTGTCGCTCGACGCAGTGAGCTTTTCTTTTGAGAGAGACGGTTTACGTTGAAATCATCAAACAAAAAATAAAAACATAGAAAAAACTGACGAACTTGATTTCCCAACATCTGACGGAGGAAAGCTCGGTATTTCATCGGCAGATTTGCCCACCGCAACCGCGATAGGAAACAGCAAGAGAAGTTTAAACTCACAAGGAAGCTCACGCTAACAAGCTCGGATTTCGGGTAAAATCCGTCTTGAAAAACGTCCGGCATTCAAGCATCCTCATAGAGGTCGCCTTGTTACCCCCTCCCTATATCCCCCCGAGTTAGAAATGCGTGGAGCAGCTTACGTTGTAGCGGCCATTGCCGCTGTTGGAATCATGTTAGTGATCGCGAAGGGACCGTCGGAAGAATCGAGCACGAACGCTCCTACTTCCACTATTTCAACACCAGCAGAAAACCTGGAAACGCTCACATTGAGCGTTCCTGAAATGCATTGCCAGTTTGCCTGTTTCCCTAAGGTCAAAGAGACCCTTGAACAAGTTGCGACAGTAGACGCTGTTGAGCTCGCAGAGCAAAAAGAAGAAGGCGTTTTGGATAATAAGCAGGTAATCGTAAAGTACAAATCAGGTTTTGATTTGGACGAAGCGTTAGGCCTACTTGCTGATGCTGGGTATGGCGAAACCGAGCTAGTCCAATAGTCGAATCGATTTGATTAAGAACCTGCTGTGCGTCGGATCTGAATCGGGCGTGCAGCGGCCTCGTTTTTCTCAGCGACCGGACCACAACCATTTTGCTATTTCGTTTGAGAAATTTTTCCGCGTCGCACACAGCGACCAACTGGGATCGGCAATAAAAAAACCGAAAGTCCTCATTCATCGGTTTCTATTCAACCAACTGGTCAACTCGATACCATAAGGTGCTTGGACTCTTTCTATCTAACGCCGGACTGGAATTTAAATTTGACTCCGCACCAAACGAAATCAGGTGTGCTTCTCGTCGGCCATGGCACTCGTGACGCGGTAGGGACGACTCAATTCCTGCAACTTCGGGATGAGCTCGCGACTTTACTTGAACCAACACCGGTACAAGCGTCTCTGCTTGAGTTCCAAGAACCAACCATCGAGCAGGGATGGAACGCTTTGGCCAGCCACGACATCAGCCACGTTCATGTTGCCCCTCTCCTCCTTTTTGCGGCAGGTCACGCGAAACAAGATATCCCGGAAGCAATCCAAGCGTGCCAAAAATCAACTCCGGATATTTCGTACGATCAATGCCGACCACTCTCAAGGCATCGCCAGATACTGAAGTTGATCATTCAACGACTTGAAGAATCCTTTGAGCAGATCACGATCCAACCCCAGAGGACTGCGGTGCTGATGGTAGGTCGAGGCAGTTATGATCCATGCGCCTCTACCGACATGCAGGTTCTCACCGAGCTAGTCAAGCATCGTACGAATTTTGCTTCTGTTTCGACAGCTTTCTACGCAATGGCTAACCCTCGCCTGCCTGAAGTACTTCAGCAATTATCCTCCAACGACCAAATTGATGCAGTGATTGTACAACCGCACCTGCTGTTCGAAGGCCGACTGTATCAAGCCATTACGAAGATCGTTGCGGAGGCTGCGAAAAAACATTCGCGTATCCGCTGGATGATCTCGGACTACTTGGGTCCCGATCCGCTAGTCGCGCAAGCCTTGGCGACTCGTATCCAACAAGCGAGCATCGCTCGAAGTGAGTAAGATTCAAGATCCTTCCAGATAAAGTGTAAAATCCACAACCAATCGCTCGTTGAGTTGCGTTAGCGATGCTTTAACTCCATGGAACCATCGCAACACAGGCGCTTGATATTGGACAGGGACATCATCGGGTGCTTCCTCTGCATTCCATGCCGAGCTAATCCAAACGGCTGGATCCAAGGAGGACAAGTGGTATTCACCACCGAGCGTACACTGAATCTTCCCATCCAAAACCTCTTCGGCCACTCGCATCGCATCTTCATGATGGATCGGCATACTCTTAGCGAGTAAGTCGAGATAAGCAGCACCCGCTGAACTCGATTCGCTTGCTCGCTGATACAGTTGCTGGTTCACCCAGGACCTTAGCTGACTTCCTCCTAGATCCCCAATCTTCAATCTAACCTGAGCTGATTCTTGGGAATCCATCGCGGCAAGATGAGGCAAACTACCGGTAAGCACATCTGGATGAAATGAAACCACGCTGAAT
>JAKMEW010000382.1 GCA_022425745.1 Rubripirellula sp. | reverse complement strand
GCCTCCAACTCACGACGCAGGAGCGATTCGAGTCCAAATGCGCAGGTCGCCAATAGCTGATGGTGGGTGTTTTTCGGTGCGTGATTCATAAGGATTTAGAACCATCAGGTTCAATTGTGTTTTGGTCTTATCCTGATCACTTAAACAATGGCTATCAGGTTGGTGTCGATCTGGTGAAAGCACCCGGGGCGGTAGCGTTCACGATGTTCAGCCTTCAAAGTGAACCTAGAACTCCCGCTTTTATATTATTTTTAGGGAGAGTAATTCCGCGTTAGGTAGGTTCACGTCCGGATGCTGCTGTGAGATGATACCCCGAAGACTCGGCATGGCGTAACGCAGTTTTTTTCGCATCGGTGATTGCAGCGGAATGAAATCGATCCTTCCCATTATTGATTCAGGCCGCAGCACAGGTCTAGTGGAACCTTTTGCGGAAAAATTGAATGCTGGAGCATCGCCGTTCGTTCGGAACTCGGTTACCGACTTGCAGATCAATCTTGGGAAACTGTGTAATCAAGCCTGTACGCACTGCCATGTCGAGGCAGGCCCCACCAAGACGCGTGAGAATATGGACTCGCGGACGGCTGATCGAGTGATCCAACTTGCGAGCGGCTGTTCGCAGATCAAGACAATCGACCTAACCGGAGGCGCTCCAGAATTGAATCCCAATTTTCGGAGATTAGTGCAGGCTTTTCGCGAGATGGGATTACGAGTTATTGATCGATGCAATCTGACTGTCCTGTCAGAGCCAGGGATGGAGTGGCTTGCGGAATTCTTGCAATCACAGCAGGTGGAAGTGGTGGCATCACTACCTTGCTACCTTGAAGATAATGTTGATTTGCAGCGAGGTTCTGGGGTTTTTAAGCGAAGCATCGAGGGGCTACTACGTTTGAATTCGTTGGGCTTTGGTATGCCCGATTCAGACTTGTCTTTGAATCTTGTTTTCAATCCAACGGGCCCCACGTTGCCACCGGATCAGAAAGTACTGGAGCAGGCGTACCAGAAAGAGTTGTATCAGCGGTACGGGATTCGTTTTAATCATTTGCTCACCATCACGAATTTACCGGTAAAGCGATTCGCTAAATTCTTGAGCAAGCGGGGTGAGTTGGAGAAATATTTTCAATTGCTCGAGCAAAACTTCAATCCAGTCGCCGCGGCTAACGTGATGTGTAAAACCCTTCTTTCAATCAGTTGGGATGGCAAGCTCTACGACTGCGATTTTAATCAGATGTTGGATTTGAGCTTGGGGACCGCGGGCACGAAAACAATCTGGGATATTGATAATTTTAGTGATCTAACCGAGCAGTCTATTTGCGTCGCAGATCACTGTTACGCATGTACCGCGGGTGCCGGTAGCAGTTGCGGTGGCGCGATCACATCTTGAGAAGGTGGTGCGATCACACTTTGAGAAATTGGCACTTAGTTTGAAGAGGGTGAAGTAAGGATGACAGGCGATAATAAAACTTTGGATACGGTTGCTGCTGTGGAGCAGCGTTACGCAGCAGCTGCGGAGGAACGTGAGGCCGCGTTGTGCTGCCCCGTTGATTATGACGCACAGTATCTTCGAGTCATTCCACAGGAAGTCATCGATCGAGACTATGGTTGCGGCGATCCATCCAAGTATCTCAACCTTGGTGAAACAGTGCTGGATCTCGGCAGCGGTGGAGGGAAAATCTGTTTCATCGCGTCTCAGGTTGTTGGGGCTGAAGGAAAAGTGATTGGTGTCGATGTCAACGACACGATGTTGGATCTTGCGAAACGCAGCCAAGCAGAGGTTGCAGAGAAGATTGGGTATTCAAACGTCGAATTCAAGAGAGGTAAAATTCAAGATCTCGCAATTGACCGTGACAAACTTGATCAATATCTCGCGGATCATCCTGTTGCTAATGAGATTGATTTGCGTCAGCTTGAAGCGTTTCTTGCCGACATGCGTGCCACTGAGCCCATGATTGCTGATGATTCGATTGACGTTGTGGTCAGTAATTGTGTTTTGAATCTCGTTGATTCGAGTGACAAGGAGCAACTCTTCCGAGAACTCTATCGCGTTCTAAAGCCCGGTGGACGAGCGGTGATCAGTGACATTGTCAGTGATGAATTTGTGCCTATGTCCATGCAGAATGATGCCGAACTATGGAGCGGATGCATCTCCGGTGCGTTCCAAGAACAGGCATTTCTTCGTGCGTTCGAACAAGTCGGTTTTAGTGGCATCGAAATCGCCGTCTACCAAGAAAAGCCTTGGCAAGTTGTCGACGGAATTGAATTTCGTTCTGTCACAGTGATTGCCCACAAAAATCCGCTCGGTTCTTGTAATGACTACAACGAAGCGGTGATTTATAGGGGACCTTTCACTGCAGTGACTGATGATGACGGTCACGTGTATCGTCGAGGGCAACGAACAAAAGTTTGTCGAAGTACCTTTCAGCGTCTTTCTCGATCTCCCTACCAAGATGCGTTTATTCAAGTGCCACCGCATCGAGCCATTACCGATGATCAGGCCAAGCCGATGGAATGTACCGGAGAAGAACGAAAGCCGAGCGAGACAAAGGGGCAGGGTTACAACCTGACAATTCTTGGTGATGCGTGTTGTGAGCCAGGTGAGTGCTGCTAATGGTTCTGTTTCTCTGGCACGATTGAAGATCGTGACAAACGTGGAAGGATTGTCTAATTAGAGTTGTTCGTTTGTGTGTGTAAGTGAGGCGTTTGAACTGATGAAGGCACATTCAACGGTGCGTTTTACTTCAGGCTTTTCTGCTCGATAGGAGCCATCGTTTTGGATTTAGGTTTAAATGACGGCTCAGTGCTCGTCACCGGTGCAGCGGGCGGTATCGGTCTCGAAGTGGCAAAGCAATTTGCAAAAGAAGGTTGTGATTTAATTCTCTGGGATCATTCCCCGCACGTTGACGAGGTGGGAGAAGGAATTGCCAGTCAATGTTCCGTCTCGGTCAAGGCATATCGAGTTGATGTCGCTGACGAGAACGAGGTGAATCAGGCAGCCAAACAGCTGAAAGATCCCAACACGGGAATCGTGAAGTACGTCGTTCATGCGGCGGCAATTGGTTCAGGACGTTTTGGGTTTCCGTTTAGTCATTTACAGCCATCGGACTGGTTGAAGCCAATGCAGGTCAATCTGATGGGGATGGTGCATCTTGCCCATGCCATTTCGCCGATCTTGATCGATCAACGTGCCGGTAGTTTCGTCATGATTGGATCGGTGGCGGGGCAGATTGGCTCCCAAACCGATCCACCCTATAGTGCATCGAAAGCGGCGAACATTAATTTTACTCAGTGCATGGCAAAAGATCTGGCTCCGCACGGAATTCGAGTGAACATGGTTTGTCCCGGGATGGTGAAGACGGATCTGATGCACTCTGTCTGGGAAGGTTGGTCGCGGTTACAGGGTGAAGCGTCGGGAATGGGGTATGACCAGTGGGTCGAGGAAAAAGTGAAAGCAATGATTCCTTTGGGGAATTTGCAGACCACTGAGGACATCGCCAATATGGTTTTATTTTTGTCATCTCGGTGCGCTTCTCAGGTCACTGGACAGATCATCAATGTGGACGGTGGATACGTGATGCATTGGTGAATGTTTCACCGCTTTTGAGACTTCATGACAAAATCGCTCTCTGAAATTCGTTATGCTTATGGCTCGTAAAATCCGCCGTGGGCCTCGCTTGAGGTAAGAGCGGTATTATTTGTTGGGTCCACTGCGATGCTGATCGCATTAAGGATTGTTCATTGAGTTCGTCCTGGTGTAGGGCTGCCTCAATGAAAGATTCAAACGGTTTGCAGCTGACCAGTGTCTGATGTATTTGAGGTAGCAATGTTGACGCGAAAGAGAATGGTCGTGCTTTTGGGTAGTCTCTGCTTGGTGGCTTCTTCCGTCTTAGCCGCAGGTCCGGGAGGGGCTGTTTTCACTGATCCGGCTAAAGCGGGCGAGGACTACAAAATCCAAGGTGAATACTCCGGTGAGATTAGGACTCAAGATGGTAGCCGTAAGATCGGTGCACAGGTGATTGCACTTGGCGGCGGCAAATTCAATGTGATTGGTCACACGGGTGGTTTACCAGGAGATGGGTGGAGCCGTGGAGATGACCGGAATGAGATCGAGGTGCAGGCCGAAAACGGATCGCTGGTCTTCCCTGTTGGGGACGCCCTCGTGTCACTCGTTGATGGGAAAATCAGTGTCGAGTACGACGGACAGCTTCTCGGGGTCATGGAGAAGGTCGAGCGAAAAAGCCCAACACTTGGTATAGGACCGCCGAAAGGAGGGATGGTTCTATTTGACGGAAGCGGCATCGATCAATTCAATGATGCTCAGCTAGTGGACGGGAAATGGTTGGGTGCAACAAATGTCTGGTCAAAAGAAAAATTTGGTGATCATCATCTCCATGTCGAGTTTCGCACTCCTTTCATGCCTGAGGCACGCGGGCAGGCGAGAGGCAATAGCGGGGTTTATATTCAAAGTCGCTACGAACTGCAGGTTTTGGATTCATTCGGTTTAGAAGGAAAAGATAATGAATGTGGTGGCATTTATTCCATCTCGCAGCCGGATGTGAATATGTGTTTTCCACCCCTCGCTTGGCAGACCTACGATATTGATTTCACTGCCGCTCGATATAATGGTGATGGAGTTAAAACATCCAACGCGCGGGTGACTATTCGTCACAACGGCGTCTTGATTCATGACGATCGGGAGTTGGCTCACGGGACGCCCGGACGCAATGGTGAAGGCCCAGAACTGGATTCATTGTTTCTTCAGAATCACGGCAATCCTGTTGTATTCAGAAATATCTGGGTCGTTAAAAAATAGGCCGATGGAACGGTTCGTAGCGGTGGGTGTTCATGACATCCGATAGAAAGAATTAATCGTTAAACGTACTTTGGAGAATTAGATGTTGATTAGAAATTGTTTGTTCTCATGCGTCGTCTTTGGGCTCCTTGCAGGTGCTGTAGTTCGCGCCGAGGAAGCTGCACACGATCATTCTCACGATGCTCACCTTCCGACTCTCGGTGTTGCCGTGATCATTCCCACCAAGGGAAACAAAGTTCGTGGAACCCTAAAGTTGGTTCAAAAAGGGGATCAGATCAAAATCACTGGACGGATCAATAATTTGACACCCGGCGAGCATGGTTTTCATATTCACGAATTTGGTGACCAGCGTGGAGGCGATGGGAAGTCCACCGGCGGTCATTACAACCCAAGCGGTCATGACCACGGAGCTCCTGGGGCACACAGTCACACCGGTGACTTGGGTAATGTGAAGGCTAACGATGATGGAGTGGCACAGGTGAATGTCACCATGAAGGGTACGCCTCTGCATTTCATTCTTGGTCGTGCATTCGTCGTGCACGCTGGCAAGGATGATCTTAAGAGTCAGCCATCTGGCGATGCAGGTGCTCGAGTCGCTACCGGAATCATCGCGATCGGCAACCCAGAATTCGTCTACAAGAAGCCTGAGGCGGCTAAGTAGTTGAAGCGATTGAATACGGTTGAATAAGTTAAGGCGGCCAGTGATGGTCGCCTTTTTTTATTGCCCGAAGACCGGCCGCGTCATATTTGTGGCCTGCACCAGCAAGCATGTGCACGTCAGTCTATTGATACTGCACAAGCAAGTATGTGCACGTTAATCTATTGATACTGCACAAGCGATTGGGGGTTCAGGTACCACTCTTTTCAATAGCAGTTTGAAATGGACGCTAATAGCTGCTGAGTTCGAATGCCACCCCGCTGCCTTGGCTTAGGAGGTAGCAATGGTCCGCTGGTAGATCACCAAATGACTCGATGCTTCCATCGGCCCAATGAACCGTTACCTCAGTGACAATCTCCGCGTCTGCGAGTCCAGCGATCAGCGTTTTCTCATTGCTGCAGAAATAGCCGTCTCCGGAAAGAACCCAGAGACTACGTTGCTCTTGACCGACATTGAAACGAACGATTGATCCAATCGCATCGCGATTCGCACGCGTTGCCACCATTCGAAATCCAACCCGGTGATGCTCATCGGTGCTTTCGTTTAGTAGCAAGCGGATTTGCTCGTTCATGTGCGTAATGAAAACATCGTTTCTGCCGTCCCGATTGACATCAGATGTCCACAGCGCGCGTCCGACGTGAGGCAACTGAAAGTAATCGCCCCAAGGGTCATCATCCAAGAGGGCAAATTTACCTTGCGAGTCACGACGGAAAATCTGAAGCGGCAAGTCATAATCCGGAATGTCCGGGCTATCAAACTCGCCAATGTGACCGTTGGTGACAATGATTTCTTCGACGCCATCATTCTCAATGTCGATGGGCTGCGTGCCGAAGCCAATTAGCGGTAGTGTGGGTTCAATCAGGCCGAGTCGACTCGTCTCGTCTTTCCAGAGACCTGGCGCGACTTGTTCATAATAGACGTTGTATTCGCGGCCAAACCCCGTGACGTAAAAATCTAGATCTCCATCATGATCAAAGTCACAGCTGGCAATCCCCATTGATGCCTGAGAGCGTGACATCCCGTCGAGTGCCACTCCACGCACTCCTGCTGTTTCCGATAAGTGAAAGTCTGCTGATTCATCTGCCGCTGTGTAATAAGCGTTACGTGACATATCGTTTGCAACGAAGATGCCCTGTTTGTCGTTCACTAATTGTCCGGAAACAATCCCAAGTCCGCGTCCAGGTAATGGCTCGCCAATCCACTGGTCCGTCACATTTTTGAACGTTCCATCACCTTGGCCCTGAAAAACCATATCCACATCGGCGGGGAAGCGAAGCGGGTGGCAGGGTCCCGGTTGCCCTGATTCATCGGGGCAAGCGGAGACGATACCTGGAACGGGCTGGCAGTAATTGGATACAAAGAGATCGGTGATTGAATCGTTGTTGATGTCAACGAAAGAGGCTGAAGAGGACCATGCCACTTCTACATCGCCTTGGAGCTGATCAGTGCAGTTGGTGAAGGTTCCATCACCATTGTTTCGAAGTAAGCGATTGAAACCTAGGTTAGCAAAAAATAGATCTGGGAATCCGTCTTCGTTATAGTCCCCGATCGCCACTCCTTGGCCAAAACCTCTATCATCGACCCCGGTAACCTGTGAAGCATCAGTGAATTGGTTTCCCAGATTGCGAAGCAGGTTATTTGGGTTTGAATCCAAAGCTAAGATTTTACCGGCAGCATTCATGATCATGAGGTCAGGCCAGCCATCGAGGTCGTAATCGAAACTGCCGCCGCCTGCACCCGTGGAACGGATTAACGGAGCAAGTTTTGCGTCGTCCGGTGAATTTTCAGAACCGTATCCCTCGAGACCCCATTCAAGACTTCTTTCTGAAAGCCTTAGCGATTCGGTGGAAGCCGACTTCGGTTTCACTGCAAACATTTCTTCTTTGGGTAGCCCTGCCTCGATATCTGGCAGCGGAAGGTTGGCGAAATTGATGCTAAAGACTTGCGGATCTTTTGATTGCCAGTTTTGGTCACGCTGTAGTTGGCGGATGATTTGATCTCGCTGGGTTTTCAGATTTTTTGAAGGTTGTTCCGGCAGGGTAGAAGCGATTGCCCACCATGCTTCAGCGGCCCA
>JAKMEW010000359.1 GCA_022425745.1 Rubripirellula sp. | reverse complement strand
TACGTGAACCCCCATGCCGACCAGCAGCGGGAAGATTTGAGGGTCACTTGCCATTTCACCGCAGATACAAAGCTCCACCTCGGCAGCGTTCGCAATCTCCATCATGTTATTGATGGCATCGAGAACTGCTGGATGAAGTGGATCATAGTAATTGCTGACTTTTGGGTTGGTTCGATCGGCCGCTAGAAGGTACTGGATCAGATCGTTAGTTCCGATCGAGAAGAAGTCAGTTAGCGGAGCGAGGTGTTTTGCGATGGCTACCGTCGCGGGCGTTTCCACCATCACGCCGACGGGAAGCTTACCAAAAGGTACCGACTCAGCGGTTAGTTTCTGACGGGCTCGTTCCATGATCTTGAGGCATTGTTCAAATTCCTCAACCGAAGTCACCATTGGAAACATGATTCGGGCGTTACTTTGATGACTTGCGATCAAAATAGCTTCGATTTGCGTCTGGAAAACCTCCTGAAGTTCAAGTGAGATCCGAATGGAACGCCATCCGAGAAACGGATTTGTTTCCTTAGGGTTTGCAACATAGGGGAGTGTTTTGTCTCCGCCGATATCTAGAGTACGGAAGGTGACCGGCTCCTCGGGAAACTCCTCAAGGATCTTTCGGTAAAGTTGCACTTGCTCGGATCGACTGGGGAAATCGCTGCGAGACATAAATGGAAATTCCGTTCGGTACAATCCGACACCTTCTGCCCGCATTTTTTTTGCGGTTGGCAGATCACTGAGCAGACCGAGATTTGCACGCAGCGTGACCAAATGACCATCGTTGGTTTTCGCGGGTTGACCGGTGAGTGCATCGAGCGAGTCCGAATCAACTTTTTGCTCTCGAATCAAACGGTCGTATTCCGTCCGAATCGGTGAGTCGGGGTTGATGTAGACTCGTCCGCTTTTGGCGTCCAGAATCAACGAGTCGCCAGAGTGAATGCGTCTGGTAGCGTTTCGGACTCCATAGAGCGTCGGGATACCCACCGATTTGGCAATGATCGCTGCGTGTCCATTGGAGTGCTCTGACTCAAGGATGAAGCCTTTTATTTGGTTCATTGGGAGGGTGACGAGTTGTGATGGGAGCAGATCGTCAGCGACGATGATGGACGGTTGCTCCAACGAAATCGCGGTGACGATGTTTCCGGAGATAGCAAGCTGAATCCGTTTTCCTACATCTTCAATGTCGGCCACGCGACTACGCAAGAAGGGATCTGGTATCTGCGAGAATGCTCTTCGATACTCACTGACGACGGTGCGAACGGATTCGATTGCCGAGTTGCCTGTCTGGATGCAATGTTCCATCTTTACGAGGAACTGACGGTCTTGAAGCATCATCAGGTGGGTCTGAAATATATCGCCTTCGCGGTCTGAGAGACGTGCGGTGACCGCTTTCTGGAGACAAAGTGTTTCGATCTTCGACTGCTCGATCGCTTTGTGCAGTTTTGTCCGTTCTCGCTCTGTATCTCGAGATGATTCGATTGTCTCTCCCGATGATTCGTCTGTCGCATCAGCCTCACAGAGATAGGCACTTGCGGCACACACTCCATCCCCCAAGCTGGAGCCAATCAGAAAAGGGGGCGAGCCACTTGGCGTGCGGTCGTCAGTAGGTGATTCAACTGCCGGGGCGTTAGTCCTGAAAGATTCCAAAAGCCGAGCGTTGGCAATCACGGTCGAAACTTGGAATGCGATCGTTCTCAAGGTGCTCACTTCTTGATCTGAGAATAACCGCGCGGAGACGGTTTGTATCGCCATCACCCCCAGGAGCGTCGAGCGGTCGTAAACGGGAATTCCCAAAAACGAGTGAAAGCGTTCTTCATTTGAACCGGCGATGTATCGATACTTTGGGTGATTCTCGGGGTCGCGGAGGTTGATCACCGATCCCTGCTCGGCGGTATACCCGACCAAGCCCTCACCGATCCGGAGGCTTGTTTGGCCAATACTTGAAGGCGAGAGACCTTCGGTGGCCCGAAGCAGGAGTCGGTCGCTCTCCAGAAGGTAGACCGAACAGACTTCGCTTTGCATTCGAGTCGCAACCAAGCGGACGATATTCTGCAATGTTGCGGTCAGTCCCTCGGATTGCAGGATGACTTGAATGATGTCTTCGAGTGTCGACAATCCAAAGGACTGTCGTTCGCCACCGATCTGAGCGGTGTGAGGTTGAGAATCACGGCTTTGCACTCTTCAGTTCGCTCTTCGGTGTTTTGGTTTGAAAATGCGTCAGCGGGAAGTCACAAGCTGTTACACACCGCCGTGTCGTAATCATCCAATTGAATGATTTCCTATAAGGCTAATACTGCGCCAAAAATCTTCGTCGGTTCATTGAAAGTAAACCGATTAGCGCCCCGTCGGGTCGGTGGTCGACTTAGAACGCGCTAAAAGATAACTCAGCAGTCTCGATCTCGCACGTAGGTTCACACCTCAACGCTCTGGTTTTGGTGGCGGCGTGCTTAATCGATGCGCAGCAATGTTGAAAGTTTGCACAGTCAAGTGGCACACAGCCGTTGCTGTATTTGGGGCTTTGCCTGCTCTCGCGATAGGCATTTGATGATTCACAAAGTGAATTCAGGAGTTTGAGTGATTCGGCGGGCGCTTTCGTGTGTTAGTCCGTTCGACCTTCATCACGGATCGGGGGAACAGTCAGTTGGCACGCGAAATGCAACGGCTGTGATTGTAGGCACGGTGGTTTAGATCAGATAGACTACGGCGTCCGAGCCATGCT
>JAKMEW010000353.1 GCA_022425745.1 Rubripirellula sp. | reverse complement strand
ATAAAGCACGAAGGCGTTCGGAAATGAGGCGTTCGGGAATAACGTGCCGTAAATCAAACCGATATATCGAGCTATTGGTACTGTTCGAGCATGGCTCGAGCCACTGTCGTATCACCATGAATGATCGAGACAGCCGATTTCCTCAGAGCCTCCGGAGAAACTGGCCGACCCGATCTTTTCAGCTTTAAAATTTCCGTAGGCAAACGTAAATCACTCGCCGAAAACCCCGACCTTACTGACAGCTCTTTTTGCACAAACGACTGAATGTATTCGAGATCTCGAAAACCATGTTCAATGCTGGGTTCAACCTGAGTCCCTTCACCCCAATCATTCCACGTTGCGATCTGAATAATGGGTGCCTTAGGATCCTTGCACCGTCGCAGAGTGTCTCGGAGGATCTCGCCGGAGCGATCTGGGATTTTCGGGAAACCGTCACCAACACCCGCTTGCTTATACACGTCATCAAATCGAGGAAACGCTGCAGGGATGAAACTTGGCCAATGTGGTGCCATGTTCAGAAACCGCTCATACTGAGCGAGCCCTTGGTGTGGCGACGGCCAATTAAAACCGCCAACGCCCCCGGGTCGCATCGTATCCTGACTGTAATAAGCGACGGGCTTCTCAAGTTTCTTCAGACACTGCGACCACTGTTGCGGCGTCAATCCATCATGCCCAAACGACAGCAAGACTGGACGATTTTGGAAACGAACGTAGCTACCTGAATTAAACCAATAGCGACTCAGCCAATTGATTTCTTCTGCTGCGTGCTGAACCATCGAGCTTTCTTTTAGCCTTTCTGCTTTTACCAAAGCAGGAAGGGTCTGATCTTCGTAGCAGATGACGAAACGCATCTGCAACTTTTCACATTGCTGAAGCAAACGCGTCGTATTGCGATGGAGGAGAGCATAGTCGCGGTAATCGGTTAGACCGTACCAATCAACGATCACCCCATCGATACCCGCTATTTTCATCATCAACAAATGGCACTCGAGCACATCCGGATCGCCAGAATCATAGGGACCGATCAGAGGATAGTAGTTGGATGCGATGGATCTTCTACCACCCTCAATCCGATCGGGATCAAAGTGATTCATTGTCCAGTGCCACCCCCACGTTTGACTCAATGGCTTTGCTTCATACCATGGCATGTAATGTGCGAGAACGAGTGGTCGTGCTTCACCATCCACGGTTCCCTGCTTTCCTTGATGCAAAGAGCCGACTGCATCCCTCGCCGCTTGGGAATCTTGAGCAGATCCTTGCCGCACAACGAGAAGCACGAGGACAATCGAGAAGAACAACATCGATTTCCAACGAAACTGGACGACATCTGATTTATCAACCCGCCGTCCTGCGCAACACCGTCCTGTGCGAGACCGTCCTGTGCGACACCGTCCTGTGCAAAACTGGCCTACAGCCCCTTGCCATATTGATAGATACATCTCAAACGCTCCCGTTCTTGATTTCTCGCACGCAAACACCGCCTCAATCAAGGGGTTCGCCCGGACTTCAACAAACATCACCGAGTTAATCTGACGTTGATTGCTGAAAAAACTAACTTGAATCCGACCGAAATCCAAGGCAGGCGGCAGTTATTTGCCGGATAATGGGACATCATGAGCCACTCTGAACCAAAATTCAAATTGAACGACTCGAGCTTCCTTAGGCTCTTCGTTAAGCACGAACCGTCTCTACGGGCTTATGCGAGAAGCATTGTTCCCGACTGGCATCTTGTTGACGAAGCGATGCAGGAATCGAGTGTCGTCATGTGGCAGAAACGTGATCAACTGCAGGACGAATCGGGATTTGCTCCATGGGCCAAAGTCATCCTGCGGTTCAAATGCTTGAAGCAAATTGAAAAGCTGAGATTTGAACGGCCGCTATTGAGCGATTCGATGATTGCAACGCTAAGCTCTCGCAGCGAAGAAAAAACCGCAGTTGTAGAAGCAGCGAGGGCGAGTGCTTTTCAAAAGTGCTTCTCGCAACTCTCTCCAGAGCACCAAAAACTTCTACTAGCACCCCACACTCAACAA
>JAKMEW010000346.1 GCA_022425745.1 Rubripirellula sp. | reverse complement strand
CTAAACGATCTCCGGTTCTCATTCGCCTTGGGGCCGCGGTAACCGTTGTTGAACTCGCACCGCGGACTTTTACGGTGCGGACCCCGGAGCTGGCGCCAGGAACCAATCATCGATGAGGACTCGGTTTGGCCGTGGTTTGGCCGGTTCTTTGCCAGTCATCCGTTGCAACGCCCATTGACTGCCCGTCAGGCCTTCTCCCGCGAAACGTTCGATGGAATCGAGTGCTGATTCCGCACGCATCCGCCCAAGTGAAACTCCGGACATATTCCTCACGTCTTCTATCTCTGGGAATTGACCATTGTCTTCCATTCTGGCGACGAGGTCAGCCACTAGACTTTCAACCGGATCATCCTCGTGTATCATTCCAAGAGCCCATACCGCTGCAACCCTAGCGTCAACGCCAATATTAAAGTTCTTCGGAACGTAAGCCATCAGTAGAGGTTCCGCAGGTGCGTAGAGTTGGTCCCCGAATGCGTTAAAGAGCAGAGCCTGATGCAGGGTGATTCCTCGCATCATCGCATTGAGTTGTCCTGATTGAAAACCATCCCAAATACTCTGGGCGTGCTCGAGCATAGCTGGCAGATGTTCTGGCATCCGCAATTCATTGAGGCCCCATGCCGCTGCTACTTTCACATCCCCACGTGGGTGTCCAAGCAGCTCGACCATACGTGATCCGCTGGGCAGATGTTTTAGTGTACCCAGAACGAACGAGGCCTGCTCACATCCCTGCCATTGCTCTTTCGCCTGAATTTGAACGACTGAGTCAATGATGGTCGATTTTAAATCTGGGACTTCAGCTAACTCAATTAGATGGGAGGCGGCGTCTCGCCTGAGAGTTGGATTGACATCGTTGAGAAAGAAGCAGAGTTCAACCATTCGCTCCGCGGATCTCGAATCTGCGAGTGCGTTGATGAGGTGGCCGCGAACATTTGCGTCCTTACTTTGACGGAGTTGTTGATAGAGTTGCTCGACTAGAGATGGCTTGATTCGATACAAATTTCGTACTGCTTCGGCTTGCACAGCATTTGAGTCAATCGTCAAGCAGTTGGTGAAAAATTCGATGGCTGCATCACTGCTGTGCTGCCCTAGTATTTCAATCGCCAACAAACGGTGGAAGGTGGAGTCTGCGTTGAGAGAGACAACCCGCTGGGCGAGAGGATTTAAGCCGGTTTGTTCAAGGGCACCTAGTTGTTGGGCGGCAACGAGTCGGATGGATGGCGACAGTTTTTCATCGAGGACAACCGCTTGAATCGGTTCAATTGCTTCATCACAGCCGATGGCCGCGAGTCCCTTGATCGCAAACGAGATAGCCGTTTCCCCCGCGACCCCATCTTCTAGCCTCTCAAGCCAACGTGACTTGAGCGTATCGACTTGCCAGTTCGCTAATGCTGGTTCGACGATCCCGGCTACCAAGGGGCCGTAATCCTCAGACAGGGTAGCGAGGAGTTCGCCTTGATCTTTTGCCTCAAAGGTAACGAGAGTATTGGCGATCGCAGCGGCAATCTGTGGGTCGAGATTGTCGCGAGAAGCGAGTTCCAACAACGTTGGTTTTAGCGTCAGGGTGTCTGGGACGCCACGTGTGTGTGCGATCGCCAATGAATCGACTACAAGCCGGGTCAGCTGTGCTTCATCCCTCTCTAAGGCACGAGCCCAGAGCTGCACCAGTCCCTCATGGAACAGAATCTGTTGCTCAGATTCCCAAACCAAGTTGGGTCGCTTGAGAAGGTCGAGTTCATATTCTTCAAAATTGCCGTACGGCTTCTGGCCTTGGGTTGGATTGTTGCCCAAAACAAGGGTTGCTGCAGCGATGAGCGTGCAGTGGATTATTCGGTTCATTTGCAAACTCATATGCATCAAACTGCTCGGTTCAAACGCCAAACTTGAATACTGAGAAGAGCGAACATGGCGGCGGAAACGATGCCCGATATCCACCAAGCAGCTGGGAGGAGTTGATAATTCTCGAATCCCGCAGCTCCGATCACATTTAACGCTGCTCCCACCGGATTGAGCAGCAACGCGGCCTCAACGGTTCCGTGTCCAAAGGGTGCCTCGCGAGCGAGCCAAACCAACATCGGCGTAAGAAAGCAAGCGATTACCGTGACGTAGGTGACTGAAGTTGAGACAGCCGTGTACCGGAAAAGACTCCCAACGGCCGCGCTAATCGCAAGTGCTTGGAGAGTGATCCAGAACAAGCAAACGAGAACCATTTGGATCTGCGGGGCGAGGTCTGGCTTGATCAGTACGGTCATGACGTAACCGGGTAAGGTCGCCATCAAAACAAGTAGGAGCGTCCAAACCACACTGAGCAGCTTTCCAGTGACAACTCGAAAGGTCGACAATGGGGTCATGCGTAAGATTTCCCATCCACCGCTATCTCGTTCACCGCTAATCAATCCGGATGCGAGACTGGGGGTGAGAACCACCACGAGAATTACCTGCATGAGAACCAACAGCGGGCCGATCGTCGCTACGCCCCATGATTCAGCGCTGGTTGTGGCCAGAAACGTCAGTAGCATCGAAATGATGGAACAAGCCGCGATCAGCCTTAAAAGCCACTGGCTGCGGCCAAATCGGCGACAACGAAACTCCTTGACCATCACCGGATTGAGGAACCAAGGAATCCCTGTCTTTCTTCGTTGGGGGTCAACCACATAGAGAAGGCGACGAAGCAATCGCTTGCTGAGTTCGCGGTCGTTCGTGATCACACCTTTGCTTTTAGACCGATCAAAAATTCGGTAATTCAAACGCGAAAGAGTTAGCCCCGCAAAGAATAGACTTGTACAGAAGGTCAGTGAAAGAAAACGCGATGTCGTCGAAGCTTGCTGCAATCCAGAGGATCCGACGTCGCCGTCACCGAGGACCTCCATGATCGCTGGGAGCGGGGACAGGCACCTCAACCACTCCGCGGCACTAAGCAGGGTCGGCGGGAAAAACGTTGTTCCGCGTAGAAACGCTGCTGGGATCAATGTGATCAACAAAAAACCGAACACTGCGGTGTATGTAATTCGCACTGCCGCATCACTGGTTTGGACATGACTGCTGATTAGCATCGCCATCGTGCTGTACTGTAAGATCATGAAAAACAAGATCAGGTAGAGAAGGCCAAGCTCTTCGAACAGCGAGATTCCTCCCATTGCAAAGCAGGCTGCAGAGGCAGGTAGGCTGCACAAAAGTACGAGTAAGCTGAAGAGTAGTACACCGGATATTTTCCCGAGGTAAATCGCCGGTCCGCTGAGGGGCGAATTCAGCAGCAAAGCGAGGGTCTTGCTGTTCTTTTCATTGACAATGGAAGTGGCTGGAAACGCGGGGACGAGAAAGATCACGCCAGCGAGTAAACCGTAACCAAAGATGCGGAACACCTCGAGTGATTTGGAGCCACTGACTGATGACGTGTCCGAGGGCCACTGCAGAATCACCGTTGCCGAGAACAAAGCGGTGAGAACGAGCAGCATGCCAAATGTTTTAGGCGACCGTAGAATGCCAATGAATTCGCGTCTAATGACTGGGTTCATCACTTTGCCTCCTCGTTGACCGCCGAAGACGCACGCGGCATGTTGCCGAGTGGTTGGCTACCCTCATTGGCAACGTAGAGGAAGGCGTCCTCAAGATCCGTGGCGACCTCTCGGAATTGTAAGATTGTTTCACCCGATTGAACCAATTCTCCCAGGAGTGGCGCGAGTTGGTCATCAGTTAGGTCCGTTGAGAAACGAACCATCCTTTCTGTTACGGCGGGGATCACATCTCCGCCGCTGGTAGTCGATTGCCCGTCCGCGGTTGGTTGAGCGGAAAGCCAGGTCTCGACCTTTGTGGCAATCGCGGGAACCTGGTCTTCGGACAGCAACATGATCTCAAAGGTTCGCCGCTGTTGGATTTCTTGCATGATCTTATCAACGGTTCCTGCCGCTCGCAGTTTACCTTTCGTGATCATTGCAACGATGTCGCAAATTCTTGCGAGTTCGGGAAGGATATGGCTGGTCACAATAAGCGTCTTACCCAGATCCGAAAGTCTCAGTAGCATCGTACGCATGTCGATGCGTGCCTGCGGATCGAGGCCATTGGCGGGTTCGTCAAGAATCAGCACCTCGGGGTCGTGCATCATTGTTCGCGCCAACGCCACACGTTGCTGCATTCCGCGACTAAGTGCATCAACGAATAGATCTTTCATGTGGGTTGCCCCAGCGATCTCCAGCACCTCGTCAATTCGTAAGATGCGATCGCGACGTGCAATCCCGTACGCTGCACCAAAGAAATCAAGGTACTCGCTGACACGCATGTTGTCGTATTTACCGAAGTCATCCGGCATGTAGCCGACTAGTCGCTTGATCTTCTTGGTTTCGGTCAGGCAATCCGCACCGGCAATGCGAGCCGATCCGCTGGTCGCCTTGAGTAGTCCAACCAGAATGCGAATCGTGGTGGTTTTGCCGGCACCGTTGGGTCCGATAAATCCAAGGATTTGGCCCCGCTGGACCTCAAGTGATAGTGAATCAAGTGCAACGAATTCGCCGTAACGTTTCGTTAGGTTAGAGATTTCAATGGCTGGTGATTGTGAGGTCATGCCTTGGATACCTTGAGACAATTTTTTGATGTGAAGCGATCAGTCGGAACTCGCCTGCATCCTGTGTTTTGTAATTGGACTGGTCGATTAAATTTTGCTTTGTAAACCTGCAAGTTATTCTGCTTGGGCGTGGACGCTCACTTGGAGGTATTTAATTACCCAGGTGACGGAGTTTTCTTTTGTGACTTGTGTTTTGATTTCTTCGCTCGGTGCTGATGCAGCCGCGACCGATTCAGAGGTTGGACTCTCCGTCGGCGAATTGCTTTCTGACTCTGCCTCAAGACGCTCCTGTTCAGTTGGGGTTACTTCTACTGACAGGCGGAAGCCACCGCGTGGATCAAGTTCCAGCACCTCGCCTGTCTCGATTGTGAATTCGTTGAGCCCTTGGGAGTTTTGAACCTCATGCAACAGTCGTTTCTCACCATCCACGAACCCGAAGATGCGAATATTTCTACCCTGTGCGTTTGCGTGCAGGTCGATATCGCACGCTGTGATTTTGCTTGACGCAACGGCGCGAGGTAGTTGAGCTCGCAGGTCGATCTCAGCCGGTTTGTCGACCGATTCGAGCCATTGACCTGTTTCGGCGTTGTAGAGTGTTGAGATCCCACGATCCCCTCGGTAGGAGTCCAGTTTGATAAAAGCTGGCGGCACGGTGAACTCAACGCCGGATTCAGGGGATTCAATACGGATCGGGAGAGATGCGAGTGCCCAGCCACGTCGCTCGTACTGTTCTGGTATTTTTAACCCATCCGATACTGGCGCAGTCCAGATCAGTAAGGAGGGCTCGGCCGATTGAAGATCGTTGTTGGTTTCCATCAAGCGACGAATAAAGGATTGCCGTTGTCGCTGTGTATCGGAGAGGAGTGATCCGTCGTAGAACTGGCCGGGTAGCAGCGTTTGCTCTGCACCGCCATTCAGTAAGCCTTGTCCTGCATCCAAGGAGAGACTCATTGCCGGAGATGCTGCGGACAGGATAATTGCATCGCTAGCTTGTGCGGTATCCAATCCCAGCAACTGCCCGGTGAAGCCTGATTGATTGAACGTCCCTAAAACCTGCCACGGCGTTTTCATGCTCTGGCGTGTGGCGACGTGAAGGTGCTGAATTTTTCCGGGTGGTTGGGTAAGGAATTTCCACTCCGCGATTCCATCGTCGGTGAACTGCTGTCTGCGGGTCTCATTGGAACTCCAGTTGTCAGCCAACTGCGTGACCACGTTGGAGTCAGACTTGATAGGTAAGTCTGAAGGTGACTGGCTGTACACCGCCAACGTGCTATCGATTTGCAGTTGAGACGTTTCTGGTATCGCCCTTGCGATTTGACCAATGGCGATGGTCGAAGGAATGGCCGACGTGTTTGTTTTGCCTACTATCAGAAGAATCACGACCGATACCAACACTGACGAAGGGAGAATCCATCCGAGGTGATGGAGTGCACGTTTCCTTGATAAAACGCTACCAGCAACGCCTAAAAGAGAGAGGTGCCCAACTAGGAGAAAGATGATTAGGCCACGTCCGGGTATCTGGTATCCAATCTCCCTGTTCAGTTCGGTCAGCATCGCCTCGGTATTGTTGGGTGCAGGTTCGCGTTCGACAAAGAATCTGGACGCGAGAGCGCGATAGATCTCGGTTGGTTTGTCGTTGAACATCCAGCCTTCGTGACCAAGTGTCGTGACGAGGATTTCACCTTTTCCAGCGGGAACCCAAAAAGCTGCCGGCCAACCATCAACACGAGAATCAATTTCCCCCGCGTCGATCATCACACGCACCAACGTTACGGGGGATTCCGATGTCCATTGTTCCTGAAGACTCACGGTGGAGAAAAAAGGATCTAATTTTTCCAAGGTGAATTCATTCAGCTCAACGCGATCCAATTCACTGTAATGAACCGCATCACCAAGTAAGGCACGTACTGAATCACTGGAAACACGATCAGCCATCAGCCAAACACGGCCGCCATCGTTTAGCCACTGTCGAAGTCGATTGATTCCGGTGGTGTCATGTATCAATCGATCGTCGGCGATGATTAGGTTGTCGAGACTGTCGAGCGGATTGGCGGTGGTGGGAAGAAAGTGGCCAGAGAATCGCGTCATCCCGAGGTCTTGGCGGACGTTGGTCGCAGAATCGAACCCGTAGTAAATCATTTTCATCATTGAGTCTGTGTTGATTTTCGCGGCATCAATGGCGAACACCGAGTCGAGCATCATTGCTGCCTGCTGATCTTCCGGTGGGGAGAGAAGTAAAGAGCGTTGTGAGGTTGGGCTTCCGACGCGGTTTGATTGAAACGTCTCACCTGAATCCGACTCGGCAATTTGGATCGTCTGCGCAATAACTTGGATTTGGTCAGGGTCTGTTTCGGGGATCAGCACTGGGAACCAAGCTTGCCGCCTAGCTCCAGCAGGGATCCAGAGTTTTCGTGTGACCTGATCAGCCTCGTTTCCATCAAGAGTTAGAAGAAGAGTTTCCTCTGCATCGGTCTCGGTCGAGTTCACCCCGTTAACGGCGATCGTTGCCCACATACCGCTGATATGTCGTTGGACACCCGATGGAGTCACGCCCAGCGGAACCCGCTGTGATTCTTTGATACTTGTTTTTTCGGAACTTTGATCGGCGGGATTTTCCGATACATTCGCTGTGTCAACTTGAGAGGGCGGTGAGGGGTTTTCATTCACCGGTTCGCTCAGCGTTGTGCTCTCGCCGCCTGCTTGTACGGTCGTCTGAGCTTGGAGAGAGGCTACGCCGAGGATTGTGGTGCCGAGGAAAACCATCAAATGCAGTTTTAAAGAAGGCATGTTGATGAATCCGAATAATGGACACTTCATGGATGATAGCCGTGATGGATGAGCAGAAATACTTTTGGCGATCGCTCGCTGATAGATGCAGTCGCTCGCCCCACCATTGATCGCTGCAAAAGGTCAGCAGGTGGAGCGGTGCGAAAATTGGGGTTATTTGCCGCTAAAATGCCAACGCAACGCGTCGTTGCGGACTCAACGGCGGATTGCCCCCGTAGAACCCTCAAATATGGCCGACAGTCTAGGTAAGACATTGGTTTCTGGCAACTAAATGCTGGCACTCGTGGTGGTAAGTATGAGCTGTTGCACTTAGGAAAGGTTTGCTGGCGTTTCGCAGACCTGCTTTTTGGTCACTCGACTGAAAAGACTTGATGCCAGAATGATCCGCCATTTTGCGCCGCAAGCTGCTTTAG
>JAKMEW010000323.1 GCA_022425745.1 Rubripirellula sp. | reverse complement strand
TTGCGATCATGCTTTGCTTGGCGGGAATTGCAGCGATGAATTTCCGAAGCCAGTTGGTCGCATTGTTCATGATCTCTGGGGCGATCTTCTTCGCTCTCGACCTCATTTTTGGACCTAAGCGATACAGCGTCTGGTTCGTGAAAATGTTCTTCCTAACATGGAACGTGGTGGTGATTGCCTCGATGCATTTTGTTTGGAAATACGGCATCTTTCTTTTAGCGTGACTGACAGACGCTTCTCAAACTGTCCTAATGAACGGGACTGTCGACAACGGCCAACGGATGTAATACTCGCCACTATTGAATTCATGGCAGAGGCCGACGTATCTCAAGTCATTTCCTTTTGATTCACTCCCCTCAAACCTTGGTGTTCCTCCATGTTGCAACGAAAACAGCCATCACTTCACTGGTTGACGCTCATTGTTGTATTTGCGACATCCTCTGCCGTCTCCGAAGATTATCCTCAGTGGCGCGGCACGCATCGCGATGGAATTCTCAATGAAACGGGCCTGATGAGACAACTTCCAGAAGGCAACCTACCGAGACAATGGTCGGTCCCGGTTGGCCCCGGCTATAGTGGACCAACGGTCGCCGACCATCGTGTATTTTTAACCGATCGGGGTGTCGACACCGAGCAGGCAGATCAGGAGCGCGTTCTCTGCTTTGATGCTAAGACCGGTGAAATCATTTGGTCGCACAGTTACGAAGCAAAATACAACGACGATCGTTACAACATTGGCTACAAGGCGGGACCGAGGGCTGCCGTGACCATTCATCGCGGACTCGCGATATCAGTAGGTGCGATGGGGCACATGAAATGCTTCAAGGCCGATACGGGTGATCTGATTTGGAATCATGATCTGGCCGAGGAATACTCGGTTAAAATGCCGATATGGGGGATCACCGCCGCACCGCTCGTCTACAAAGATCTTGTAATTCAGATTATCGGCGGTTCAGACAACGCCTGCGTTGTGGCATTTGATCTGAAGACCGGTAAAGAGAAATGGCGGGCCATCAATGAACTAGCCGGTTACAGTGCCCCAATACTCATAAGACAGGGTGAACAAGATGTCGTGGTGTGCTGGACTGGACAGAGCGTCACCGGCCTAAACCCCATCACCGGCGAGGTGCATTGGAGGTTTCCGATGGAGCCCCGCAATATGCCCATCGGCGTGGCGACGCCAGTTATCTCAGATGGGTTCCTCTTCGTTTCATCATTCTATGATGGATCGATGCTCATCAAACTCTCAAAGGATGCACCCACCGCGTCCCAAGTTTGGAGACGAGTAGGACAGAGCGAGAAGAACACCGATTCCCTTCACTGCATGATCAGCACACCATTGATTAAAGGTGACTATATCTACGGAGTCGACAGTTATGGCGAATTACGCTGCCTCGACCTCATGACGGGTGATCGCGTTTGGGAGAGCACCGACGCGGTACCAACCGCACGATGGGCTACCATTCATACACTTAGGGACCGTGATCGAGAGATCATGCTCAATGACCAAGGCGAGTTAATCTTTGCAAACCTTAACCCCAACGGTTATCAAGAACTTTCGCGAACCAAGCTACTCGACCCAACCCTTCGTCAATTGCCGCGCCGCAATGGAGTCACCTGGTCACACCCAGCCATTGCAAACGGAGTCATCTACGCACGGAGCGATAATGAATTGGTGGCCGCATCGCTTAGAGATAGCGAGTGAGCCTGCTATTTATCTCCTAACTGACAAGTTGAAACATGTTAAAAACGGTTGCCTATAGCCTGACTGCCTTGACCATTATTTCGGTCCTCGCTCTCTTTCTCATCAGACAGCGGAACGAAATCACCGAACTGCGGATCACCACGGGTGGTCAAAGTGGTGTCTATCATACCTTTGGCACTCGCTTGGCCGAGTCACTGGAAACCCATCGGCATGACAGCGCACCGGCTATCTCGCTCGATGTAATGGAGAGCTCTGGAAGCCAAGAAAACATACAGCGAATCCAGAATGGTCAAGCCGACTTCGCGTTGATTGAAAACCATTCCATTGGAAATCCGAAGGTGCGTAGTGTCGCCGGTTTATACGACGAAACCCTACACCTACTCGTCAACTCGGACTCCAGCATTGAGTGTCTGAATGACCTAACCGGCAAAAAGGTGGCAATAGGCGAAGAGGATAGTGGTACGGCAATCGTTGCGGGGAATTTATTAAGATTTGCCCTCGGTGATGATTCCACCATTGATTTGGTTCAAGAATCTGCGGACCAATCAATCAAGGCTGTCATTAGCGGCGAATTGGATGCGGTCTTTATCAACTCAGGCCTCGGTTCAAATCTTCTGCGTCAAGCGTTAACTAATCCAACGGTACGCTTGGCTCCTATTGTCCTGAATCGTTCTGACGATCCCGATCAGGATGATGATTCGGAAGAATTCATCAGTGGATTCCGAACCGCCTTTCCCTACGCCCAACCGGCATCGATTCCGATGCTGACCTACGGACAAACCCCGCCTCACACTATTCCCAGTCTAAGCACTCGCGCCATTTTGGTATGCAGACGGAACCTTTCACCAACACATGTCCACGAAATGACGGAGTTCTTATTTCAGGCAATGCCAGAAATATCAACGTCTATCACCATTCTTCAGGGGCTTTCTGAACAACAGGCTCAAACGCAACTGAACTTTCCCCTGCATGACGGAGCGTTCACCTATTATCATCGCCGCGAACCGGGGTTCTGGGTGGTGTACGCTGAGCTGATTGGATTACTGGTTACACTGGCTGTTCTGGCATGGAGCTCCGTGGTGGCCGTCGCTAGTTACGCTCGACGCACACGCAAGAATCACATCGACGAGTACTACACGCGGATTCAAAATCTCGACAAGAAATTGGCGAAAGCGGACACTCCCGAAAAGATCTCGGAGATCGTCGAGCAGATTCGAGACGTGGAAAAAAATGCCGTCAAGGAATTAACCAATGAAGAACTACGAGCAGACGAATCTTTTGTCATTCTTCAACAGATGATCCTCAGCACAATCAGCAAACACCAAGCGACCACAAAACATAAGTAGCCACGAAACACTAGCAGCCACCAAACGAGTCGGAAAATCGAATCATCAATCAATTGCTCGGCTGAAACCAACGACGACAAATCGCCTAGCCTTTCTTGGTAGCAGAAAATCTCCAAATGCACGGACTGGCAAGCCACGCCTCCCAAAACTCTTCGCCGTATTTTTCAATCCCCGCCGAGGTGACCGTGCAAGTTTGCCACCCCTCAAAGCGTAGTCCAGACTCTTCGCATAGCTGCTGATATGTCGAGAGGCTGTGATTGAAGTCAGTAATCGTAAAATCGCCATCAGGTAAAAGGAAGGTGATTTGGTACGGATGACCTTCTTGCAAATTGTTACGAATTTCTGTCCTCATTCCATAAGGACTGTAATCCACATCCGGTCGATGTCCTAAATCACCCACCGTCGCACATAACCGACCACCCTCTTTCAAACACGATGCGATCTCGCGAAACATCGCCGCTAGCTCGACTCGATCCTCAGCACAGTTAAACAAGAAGGCTGTCGAGGCAAGATCAAACTTATCAATGACGACTTGCGAAAGATTTGTCGCGGTGCAGACCGCGTACTCGATGCCCTGTGGCTCCGATGCCTCCTTTGATTTCGCCAGTTCTATCATCTCATAAGAGACATCAACTCCGAGCACTGAATGTGCACCCGACTTCTGGATCAAACGCGTGTAGAAGCCTTCGCCGCAAGCGAGATCAATCACTCGCAATCCTCTAAGATCACCCAACAGCTCCATGTGATCCGGAATTTCGGAAAACACACGGAACGGCAATTGCTTGGACTGGAAATACTCTAGAGTCAAAGGGTCGTATTCTGCAGCCATCCGTCCTCAAAAACCTTTATCAATTCAATGAGTCATTGCACATTCCCATAACACAGCGGAGCGATTCAGCTACCACTAAGTGTTGGAATTAGCGCCCAAAAACAGTCCACCTAGTCGTCATTTCTCAAGCATTTCTCTAAGCTACTGCACATCGCAAAGTCAATGGTCACGACCTGTTCCCTTACTCTGCAAGATAGCGAAGTCGCGTCAAACCTTGCTTTACAAACTTGATCAATCACCAACCCTCTGACCGATCCTCCATGTCGAATCGATCCAAATCATTCCATCGACTAGCTGTGCAATTCGGTTTGATTTTAATCATGCTCAGTGTGCAGCCTTTGACCGTAACAGGGCAAGACCTAATTAAAGGCTCCGAAGAACAGGTTGAGTACAAACTTTCAAACTATCGCGATGGTACCGGGTTCACGGGAGATGCATTCAGTTTTGACTATCGAAGAACGCGTGATGGCGAAGGGTTTGCGAGGGTCGTGATCGAAACCAATCAAGGTGAAATGCGAATTCTTGGCGCCCCGATCCGTATCGAGGAATCGGGCACCATCAACCTGAGAAACCTGCTCGGGCGTGCCTCCTCGATCCTCAACCCAAACGACCAGGATGGAATCGCAATCTACTTTGTTGTGGATGGAATCGGCAAAGATCGATATCTCGTATCCAATATTATTCGCTCCGGTGCACCCAAAGTAAAAGTGCAGAGTCGACCGATGACGGAATCGGAACTAGCGGAATTGGAACAACGACGAATCGCAAGACTCCCCCCAGCAGAGGAGCCTACAGGACACGTTCGCAGCAACGAAGCCACGAAACTTATTGGCGGACTCCCGCTTCTTTTTGGCGTTGGAGGAAAGTGGGAAAAAGGAACCGCCGTTGACTTTCCCTCCGAGGGTCTCGCTCGTGTCTTACCAGAGGGGGAGGATCGTGTTCGCATGGTCAAGATTGCTGAGTGGACTGCAATTTCCGAGGGCGACCTCAAAAAGCTGAGATCCAACCCGAGTCAGTTTCGAAATCGCGTGCGAACACTTTCCGGTGGCAACCTTATCCTGAACAAGGACCAGCAACCTCTAGGAGAAACCAATCCTTTAGCAATCGGCACGCCCCTTTATCGCGAAAAAAACGGCAAATGGGAACAAGTGTTTTTCTTGAGTGCTGATCGCGCCTCGGTTCGGATTCTTTTTGGAGTGCAAGGTGTACGAAAAACGGAATTTCTCGGGCGAGACCAGCTGGTGATTGAGCAAGAGGTCCTTCGTGATCAAAAGGACCAAAATGCGTCCAAAAAATATGCTCAGAATGTCAGCGGTTTCGAGAAAGAACTTATGGGTGGCCAAGGCCTACGCAAACCGTCTTCCGGTCTGGCTGGTGGTGGATTGTCGACACGAAGTCAGCTACCGCGAATCAGCCAACCACCCAATACAAACCAAACGCTCCCGTCGCCGCAATCAACAGCGATGGAATCCAGATCTGCTAATTCCACGAAAGCA
>JAKMEW010000288.1 GCA_022425745.1 Rubripirellula sp. | reverse complement strand
CTTCAACACGGACGCGTTTCTGACCCACAACATCTTTTAACGCTGCATCAGAGGATTGTTCCGAGAGCACATTGAGCGATCGGATCATTGGGACGCCGGCCCTTAGTAGGGCGGCGAGCTGCGAGTAAAAGACGGCCATTGTCTGACCTTTGACTTTCTTTTGCCCGCCAAAAACACTCTGCGACGCATTGGCCTGTTCTTTAACCGTGACCGGAAAAAGCGAGCGGTCGGCCAACATACCTGCGACCTCTCTCTCGCTCGCAGCCTCGAGCGTTCCGCTGACCAGTTTGCCCGACATTTCCCGAGCGGTGTATGCGAAGACAGGCATCCTAGATCGCTTCACCTTTCGTCACGCGTAGAAGCTCATCCACCGATGTATCTCCCGAGAGCACCTTATCCCATGCGTCCATTCTCAGGGTACGCATCCCCGTTTTCACAGCGACCTTTCGGATCTCCCAGCTGCTCGTGCGTTCGAGTGCCATCTGGCGAATTTCATCATTGGCAACCAGCAGTTCGTATATCCCCATACGCCCAGAATATCCAACGTTACGACATTCTCGGCAGCCAACACTTCGGTAGATGGGCTGCCCGTTGAATCGGTCCCAAGGGAAGTCAGGTGGCATGTCATTACGGTCTGGTGTGAATGATTCTTTACAGTGCAAGCACAGGCGACGGATCAGACGCTGTGCCATGACTGCTTCGACGGTACCAGCCACCAAGAACGGCTCCACTCCCATGTCACTCATACGAGTGAACGCACCTGCGGCATCGTTTGTGTGCAAAGTGCTGAAAACCAAGTGGCCTGTGAGGGAGGCTTGAATCGCATTCTCAGCTGTCTCTAAGTCACGAATTTCACCGACGAGCACAATGTCGGGGTCATGACGCAAAATACCACGAAGTGAATTGGCGAACGTTAGACCAATCTTTGCATGAACCTGAATCTGGTTGACCCCGTCAAGTTGATACTCGACAGGATCCTCAGTGGTAATAATTTTAGTTTCGGGACTTCGAATCTGCAACAGACTACTGTAGAGCGTTGTGGTCTTACCTGACCCGGTTGGACCCGTCACCAAAACAATGCCGTGTGGATATTCGATGATCTCGCTGAACTTGGAGTAGATCTCTTTGGACATCCCGAGACTACCGAGATCAAACACCATTGCGGACTTATCGAGAACACGCATCACCATGCTCTCGCCGTGAATCATCGGGATCACACTGAGACGAATATCAACATCTCGGCCATGCACTCGGAGCTTGATTCGTCCGTCCTGAGGCAAGCGTTTCTCGGCGATATTCAACCGAGCCATGATTTTGAGCCGGCTGGTGATTGCCGCCTGGAACCGGTTGATTTCGGGCGGTGTTGGCTGGGGGTGTAAAATTCCGTCGATTCGATAGCGAATGCTCAGCCCCTTGGACTGCGATTCAATGTGAATATCACTCGCTCGCGACTGAATCGCCTCAAGCAAAATTTCATTGACCAGACGAACCACCGACGCTTCCTGAGCCATCTCGCTCAGCTCGCTGCCGTCCGATTCAATTTGCTCAAGCAACTCAACTTCTTCATCCGACTTGGCTGCCATCAAGCCTTCGACCGTCTCACTACCAACACCAAGATGTTGGTTCATGAGTCTGGCGATTTCAGCACGTTCAGCCACGACGGGCACGATGTTACGTGATGTGGCCGCACTTGCTTCGTCGAGCGGATACAAATCTAGCGGATCAGAAGTTGCAACAACGATCGAATCACCATCGAAACCAATCGGAAAAAGTGATTGACGATAGATTAGCTTCTGTGGGAAACCCTCGAGAGCTTTGAGATCCACATCGGTTTCGCGAAGGTCAACGTAATCGAGCCCAACCTCCTCTGCCAACGCCTGTAACGCTTCCCGTTCCTCGACAAAACCAAGCGAAATCGCAGCTTGAATCACACCGCTCGCATCTTGATCGCGGCTTTGTGTTAGTTGCTCATCGCTCAATAGACCACGGCGTTTGAGAATCTCGCCTGCGTGCATAATCATCTTTGTGTTGTTTCCAAACTTGCGAGCCGCTTATGCCCTATCTACCACCACCACCACCACCGGGGCGTCCACCGCCGCCGGGTGCTCCCCCACCTCCGAAGGACGGACGACCACTACCCATTCCGCGGAATCCACCTGTCGAACCGCCGGGCCCACCGCCACCGAATCGTGAGCGGAAGAACTCAATCCGTCGCTGAATATCTTCTGGACTGGAACCCGCACCGGGTGGTGTCGGAGTCGATGGGCTGTTACTGGACGACGAGTTGTTATTGCTGCTGTTATCGCTTGTCGACTTAGCCTGAGTTCCAAGAATCGATTCCAGTGCCGCCTTCAGAACGTCTGGGTTGACCTTACCCGAGGGAGCATACGTCACGATGGTCTCCTCGGTGACCATGCTGCTTTGATCCAACGCCTCGACCAACTGCTGAATCTCAGCAAAATCCTGAGGGGTGGCAATCACGACCAAAGAATTACTTTTTGTATCGACAGCAACACTAATCTTTGCCCGCTCACTTTTCGCAGCTTGCCCACCGCCGCCGCGTTGACCACCGCCGCCACCGCGGAGTGCATTGAAGAAATCTTGGGGCGAAGGTGCACCGCCACGACCACCGCCGCCACCGCTTCCACCACCTTGAGCGCCAGCCATGCGGTCAGCAAAAACCGACTTAACAACATCGGCAACATCTTTGGCATCTTGGTAGATCACAGGGATCAGCATGGGCTTCGACACGGTCTCGATATCCTCGGGACTCTCCTGAATATCCACCTTCTCGAGGATCATCTCGATCATCTGCATGTCGATAGGATTAGCATGAATGATCAATGCGTTTAGGCGAGCATCGGGAACAATGTTGACCGAACCGGTCGAAGTCAGAATCGAGCGAGAAGATGGTGCTGAGCCACCGCCGCCACCGCCCCCCATTCCCAACAAGCCAAGCATACCGCCACCAAGCCCACCGGTCATGGAATCAACCGCCGACGAAATCGTGCTTTCCGCTCCCCCTAGAACACTCGAAATCAACTCCGCAGCAACCTCAGCTTCGATGTATTTCAGCCAGATGATCGTCGGTAAATCCGATTGCATTGAAGAAGGAGTCGCGAACGACTCCATCAACCCTTGGAACACATCAAGAGCCTCCGTGTCCTCCGAAGCAATCAACATACCTGCCGGAGTGAACTGAACGACAATGTCGGCTCCCTGCACGTTCAGCGTGACCTGTGGGCTCGCTTCGGATGCGGAATCACTGACCTGCGTTCCATCGGCTGCGGAACCTTCTTGCGTTTCGTCAGCCAACTGAGTGACGAATCTGTACTGCCCGAGGTTTTGATGAGATGCCTCTTCCGATCCCCTTGGAGCGTCCCCGCTTGGTTGCATATCAGAGCGAGGTACCATCTGATCTGGAATCCCCCCGGATCCGCCCGAAGCGCCACCGCGAGCGGGTGTTAGCGTGCGAATCCGATTGCTGCGTCCAGTTGCCTGCCACAAACCTTGAATCTGTTCAAAAGCTTGCTGTGCAGCAGGGCCAGAATACGGCAACACGCGAACTTTATCGCCAAGAGGCCCAAGTGCGTCGCTACCCTCAAGTTCCACGAGCAGATTCTCAACCAGCTCAATCTGCTCTGCAGTGCCGCGAACCCAAAGTTTACCGGTTGCGGGGTCGCCATCTACGATTGGCCCATCACCACCTTCTTCAGTGATTCCAAAAAATTTATTGATGGTGAGAAGAGCCTGAGCTGGGTCAAGTCGCTTCAAATCGACAACCTTGAAGGTCGTTCCCGAACCTTCCATCTCGACGATGGTCTTTGTAATGACATCGTGTGTTTCTGGGCGTGCCCAAGCAACAATCGCATTCGTCTTTGGATCGATGGCGATTCTCGCATCGGGGCTGCCGGCGAGCAGTGTTTGTAAGACGTCAAAGACCGTTGCACTGTCAGAACTGCTGACAACGTGAGTGCGGAACACCGGTGTCACCATCTGACTCTCTTCGTCCGAATCCGGAGCCGCTAACGGTTGATCTGCTTTTTCAATGATCGACTGCAACAGACCTGTCTTGCCGGGCAAACCCGACGCGTAAATCCGTTCCCCAAATAGCCCGACCGAAATGCGGATTTCGTCACTGGAATTCTCTCCAGAGTCTAACCCGAGAAGTGGACGAGCGAGTTCGAGCAACTCTTCGGCGCTACGATTCTTTAAGACGATCTCAATCACATCGGTGTCTGCCATTGCAGCTGTCTTGAGAAGATCACGGATCGCAATTAATTTCTCTGCGGTTTCCGTGACTTTGACCTGTCGTGCTGAATCGAGAACAATCAGGCGACCCCATGGTCCGATCATCAAAGCAAGTTCTGTCTTTGCTGCATCGGGCGTCATGCTGCCAAGCGGAAAAACGCAACTCACGATGTCACTGCGTCCACGCTCATCCAAAGACTCAGGAGTCACCAACTCTGCGATTTCGCTAATCAGCTTGTCAGCGTTCTCCACCTCAAGATCGATCACCTGCAGCATGCGCCCGCGACGCACCAGTGAGTAGCCTCTTTTCATTAAAGCGAGGTTTATCACGTCCAGGCCTTCGGCAATGCTATATGCACGCGAGGGATCCGAAAATGAAAAAGTGCCAATGGGTGCGTCGTCTACCTGAAGCGCGAGGTCTGCTTGCACCGCAAACCACTCCAAGACGTCCATCCACTGCGTTCCGGAAAAGTTGAATCGCAGCATCCCCTGCTCGAGTGTCTCGACGACCTCCGCTGGGAACGGCTGATCAGATGGGCTGACCGCTTGAACTTCCGTCGCAACCGCAGCCGTAGCAGGAACCGACTCAGCGGTCACCTC
>JAKMEW010000280.1 GCA_022425745.1 Rubripirellula sp. | reverse complement strand
TGATTACGAATCGCAAGACTTCGAGCCGGATCACTGACGATGCAAAACGGCTGCGTTTCAGTGATACCCAGGCAAGTGTCAATGCGATGAGAATCGCAAGAAAAGAGAGAAGCAGTGAGCCGCTCGTTAGGTTGAGATTCAGTGACGATTGATTCATCGTGCAGACGCCCCTGACTGAAAGAGGTCGCCAGACAATAAATCTGATTGCGTCTGCTGCTTACGTGGCAAAGAAAGAGCCGACTCAGCAAGCAACATCACCAACATCAGCATGAGAAAGACCCGCCAAATCTCTTGGATCAAGGAACTTTCCACTCCAACTTCATCCTGAACCGTCCGAAAACTTAGCCCCTCAAACAATTCTTCTAGCTGTTGATCGCTGACCAATCTTGGGTCGTCTTCCGAGAGAGAACGATTAACGGCAAACAGGCGATCGGCCGAGCGATAGATCCCCGCGTGACTGGAGTATTCCGTTGAAAGAACACCGTCGGCACCGTCGACCTGACCCCACTCAACTTCTTGACTACCCGCTTCAACCGGCCACTGCACAGAAAGCGGGACTGGCGAAGCCTCTGTCGATCGGCAACGCCCGAGAGAACGAGCCCCCTTCTCCATCGCACGCTGGATCATTGCGAAGAGTACTACTCCGCGGGTTGCCAAATTAGAGTCCAACGGATCAACCGTCGTGCTGCAAAAATAGACCTCCCCATCGCTCTGCACCGACTTCACAAGAAACGGCTCTCCCTGACTGAGGTTAGCGAGAGTCGTGAACTCTCCTTCGATGGCACGAAAACGTTCCGCACGCACCTCACCAACCGGCAAGGATTCACCACTGAGGGTGTTACCCAATAGATCCTGCTCAATCCCCCAAGTAGTAACATTCCCCGCTTGCTCACTCCATTGCCCCCATCGGATCGACGCAAATTGATTGTCGGTCGCATTACTAAGGGGTGCATCGGATGGAAAAAAAAACACTGAACCGCCGCGTCGAGCGAAAGCTTCGAGCCAACGTTGCTCGGCCGACTCAGCAGTGGGAAGATCCGATTGCCAAATCACTAGCGAAAACCGTTGGTAATCAAACGCCACCAACTCACTGACAGAACAGACAGTTGCTTGAACTGAAGTAGTGCGATCTGCGGCGACCGACGCTGCGAACTCCAAGGGTCGGATCTCCTCCTGCACATCGGCAACAATGAGCGTCTCCCGAAGAGGCTCACTCTGATAGGTAAAGTAAAAATGATTGTCATGCTCGTTAACGTCTCTGGGCAAAGACAATCGCCCCCAACCGCTTTGGTTATCGGCCTCAATCTCAATGGCATAGTCAACGATATCAAGCGATGCGCCAGTCATTTCGAAATCAATTTCTGAAACAGCCCCGTTCAGCTCCAACTGCAACGCAATACTCTCCGAGTCACCCGTTGCCCCCTGACTGCCCACACGGAAACTCAACAATAACTCTGCTCGCCCATCCCTTTCCACACGACGCACTTGTTGCCCGGAGAGGCGATGATTGCCAGTCGAACGCTCACTGAACGCCAGAGAATGGAATCGCACAACTTGGGCGCGGCTGCTAATCGCGTCTCTCAATGCCCGCCACCGCCCACTCGCGGGATCCCAGTCAGCAAATCGATGGTCACTACAAATCCAAATTTCGGTTCGGCTCGGCTGATGATCTCGCAGGTAGTCATCAGCCAATTCAAGCATCTCCGGAATTTGTGCTGTCGCAGTCGCCCCGCCGTATTCCGCTAAATCGGATAACTGATCGGCAGAAGCGAGTTCAATCGCTTTCATGCCCACACTGTCGATCAGAACGTAGTGTGCGGACTCGAGCTTACCCAAGCTATCTTGAAGGCGTTTGATCCCCGCTTGAAGTTTTGTCCGCCCCCCGGCACCAATCTGACTCATGCTCGCGGAGCGATCGAGAAGGATGATCGTTGTATCCACCCGACCTCCGGCAGCGAGTCCGAGCCACCCGCTGGAAAGGGGTCGACTGATGGCAAAAATCAAACCAGCAATCGCGAGCGTGCGTGCGGCGAGAATCAACCATTGTCTCAGCCGTGCGTAGCCTTTGGACATCTTGGTAGCAGCGAGCAGAAACGCCATCGCTGCCCACTGCACGGTCTGAAATCGTCGCTGATGGATTAGATGAATGATGATAGGCAGTGCGATCAACGGCAACGCCCACAACAGAAACGGTTGGAGAAAGCTCATCGACCACTCCTCGCGAGTGCTCTGCCAGCGAGAAAACGATGCAACGTTTGCTCATAGTCCTCACTCAACAACACCCGTTGATAATCAACCGCAGTCTCAAGACTGATCTTCCTGATGGACTCCAAATAACCGGCCACCACTTTTTGGTAACGCTGCGCAACTTCGACCGGATCAGCAAATACCGCAGCATCTCCCTCCATATCAACAAACCTGGTCGGTCGGCTGAAATCAAAGCTAATTTCCTGATCATCAAGAAGATGAAAGACGGCCAGATCATGTTTGCGGAACCGCAAGTGTTCCAATGCCGCACGCAGTTGTTCGCTATCCACGAACAAATCCGAAATCACGACTACCAATGCACGCTGAGAAACGGTTTCGGCAAACTCATGCAGACCGCTGATTAAATTTGTCTCCCCCGAACCAACGACATGTTCAAGTTGGTCATTGACAATCCGGAGGTGCGACGGGGTTCTCCGTGGCGGCAAACTCGGTGGTGCCTTCTCCCCAATACAAGTCAAGCCAACCGCATCGCTCTGCTGAATCGCGAGGTAGCCAAGTGTTCCAGCGAGTCGTCTGGCATATTCCAGTTTGCTTACATTCGACGCACCGAACTCCATTGAACCACTTACATCAAGAAGAATGCAAAGCCGAAGATTCGTGTCCGCTTCAAATTCCTTGACGTAATAACGGTCGGTTCGCCCGTAAGCACGCCAATCAAGACGTCTCAAATCATCGCCGGGAATGTATCGACGGTATTCCGCAAACTCAACGCTCGCTCCCCGATGCGGACTCGCATGCATTCCCGAGACACTGCCAACCATGGCCTTTCGCGCAAAGAGTGGAATCGACGCTAGCCTACCGAGCGCGTCGGGATCTAAAAATCGGCGATTCCCTCGGTCACCTAACAAGCTGATTCATGCTTTCCAAACGAGTGTGCATTCTGCGCGATACCGGACGATATTCTTGCGTCATACGCGGATTTTGTCGATCCTCCGGAAACCGCACTCAGATACTCAGAACGGTCTCGCATCAGCTACCGAATCTCCCGCAGACCGGCCTCATTGATTGAATTCCATCCAGATTTAACAACAAAGACGAGAGACGATTTTGCACTCTGCTTCAAGTTGATTTTTCGAACATTTTCAAACCAATCACTCTCTAATCTCATTCCCAGCCGTCAAACACACGGTCAATTACTGCGTCCCGTGAGCGGCTTCCGTTTCCCAACCTGCCCCAAACCTGATCCCAAAAGCTGCCCAGCAGCGGTTCCTCAGCCAAAAAAGCGTCGCCGATCCAAACCCGCTCAGTTGTGCCAGGTTGCCACCAACCCCGATGGTGACTCTCTTCACCCAGCAGATTGACCAGCCCTCGCCCTGGTGAAACTGCGGTAACGCCACTGCCTCGCGTTGCCAGGTCAACGTTCGATCCAACTATTTGCGAGGCAGTTTCCCCAAGAATAGCGGGAAGCGGATCCAGTTTAGTTGCCCCCGGCTCCACTGGGTTGGCATACGTTGTGAACAACACGGGCAATATTACAGCAGTCGTAACGCCACCTATCATTTCACCATCACCGACTGAGTTTGCTCCCAAGCGATTGATGACCTGTAGTGCATCCAAAGCGGTCACGCGATCATCACCACTTACATCGAAATACAACCCGGGCCAAACGCTGTAATCCTCCGGAGGATCGGTGCCACCGTCCTCTCGACTGTACAATCGATTCCTAAGTTCATTGATGACTCGCAGTGCATCCCCCGCAGTCGACTCACCACTATTATCCACGTCACTCGGATGCACCAAATTACGCCAAGCGTTAACCGTCGAGATCGCTACATCGTATGACGATCCAGCAT
>JAKMEW010000262.1 GCA_022425745.1 Rubripirellula sp. | reverse complement strand
GGCATGTTCAATCTTGCTCGCTGCTCCCCAACCATTCGGCAAGCGATATGATATTCTCCGAAAATGTTTTCGTGCTAATCACCTTTGCCGTATCATCATCGCTACCGTGATATTTCAGTCGACCTTTTTCGACCCAAGCTCCACGCGAATCAATTTGATCAAGAATCTGCTTCACTTTGCGAGAACTTGCACTCGATCTCCTTGGAGCTTTCATCGTCGCGGGCTTCCCGAGCTTCTCCACCGGCGTGCTGATTAGCTCATCATACTGTCGCTGCAACCGATCTATTTTTGAGCTGACGATGAAGCTGTAATGCGTCGGCAAATCATCATCTTCGTAAGTCAAATTGTAGTCTCGGTCAAAGAACAACGGTCGATTTGTTTCGAGTTCGTAGAAGCGTGCCAATTTACCATTTGGCAGCAGCGAACGACGATAATAGTCCAAGGCCGGTTTTACGGGCCGAAGGTACTTCACCACGTCTTCTCGATGGATCGCTAAACGGCGATACAAAGTCATGAGCGTTTCGATTACTGCCTGTGACTCGCCACCAGTCACGGCAGGTGGCTCAAATTTCCTAGCCCACACCGGATGCATCTTCTGATCGTACTGCTGCGCCCACCCTGGCTGCGGTTCCGGCAACTGTGCCAAGATGAGGAAATCTCCACCTCGCCGTGCTGCTGTAAGATAACGTGGGTCCTCATAGATAAACCACGCATCCAACATCAACATAATCGTGTCACAGATCGACTGGTCGTTCAGCGTGTAATACTCTCCATATTTTTCAGCTGGATACTTCCGGGGCCAATCCTTTGGAAAGCTTGCTCTAAGGGAAGTCCCTTTGCTTTTGGCCGAAGTGAAGTGGGTGTATCGCTGAGGCCAAGCCCCATTGGCGTACTGCGCCTTACAAAATGCATTGAGTGCGTACATGACCGCTTCGTGTATCGCATCATCCTCGAACGCTAAGGACTGATCTAGATTCATCAAGAAACGGCAAGCAGATTGAGATTTATTGTCATCAAATGTCGTGGTATTGCGTTTTTTATCATTCGATTGCTCACCAATCTGGACAGGTAGTCCAGCATGATTGCGATAACGGTATTTGCTTCTTTCATCCGATGAAAACTCAATCTGGTTATCCCAACCACCTGATTCAAGCTGACCCCATATCAACGCCTGCGCAACTTCTTTCGCCGCATCAATCAAAAAAGGATCGTGGCAGTATTGGTAGGCAGTTAGATACGCCCGCCCGACCGCCGGAGTCGCAGGCGGCTGGATCCAAATCGTATCGGGGCCAACCGCGCCTTCTCCCTCTCGTTTGCTCAAATCTGATGAGTATTGGTAGACGTACCCACCTCGATTTGCCACCCGTGTCCGAAAAAAATTGACCGCCCGACCCAATGCTTCTCGCACCTCTGTTGGCTCTTGCGCTTGACACGTGAAAAGACAAAAATGGCTCACAAAAAGAATTAGGTAAAATCTGAAAAGAGATGGATTCACAAGCTACCCTTCCAAATGCCAAAGACTGGTCTTACGTCGCACCAACACCCCTCTAAACCGGTATTAAAGAGTACGAGGATGCTATCGTTCACGTGAAGCGGCAGTTTAATCCTTCTTCAGTTCTTTAGCCGACTTATTCGTTCAGTAATTTGATCAAAAGCTGTTCACAATCAGTCCCGCTTTGTGCGTCGGTGAACCTCTGTAAGATCTCAACCTGTCGGGAAGTAATTGGAACGGGGGAACCGGGTTCTGGCTGAAGATGATTGAGCTTCGAGACAAGACCTAATAACAGTTCATCTAATCCGTCGCCCTGAAGGGCGCTCACGATAAAGTCATACTGATTCGTGACAAATGAATTCGACTTTTGCAATTGATCGGACTTATTCAAAACGCGGCGAATGGTTGTTTCGGGCGTCCGCATTGATGCAATCTTTGAACCGAGATCAAACGACTCCAATTCATTATCACGTAGCGGTTGGTCAACCAAAAGGACGAGGTCCGCTTGACTGGCAACATGCAAAGCACGGTCAATACCCTCACGTTCAATTGCGTCGGCATCCTGTCGAATTCCGGCTGTATCCATCACTTCGATCGGCCAGCCATCAACAACCGTGGTTGCGGAAAGAACATCGCGAGTGGTGCCAGCCTGATCAAAGATGATGCTTCGATCGTAGCCAACAATACGATTCAGGAGGCTACTTTTTCCGACGTTGGGAGAACCGCACAAGGCAACACGAAATGGTCGAGCCAACACTTCACCGATTAGTTTGCAACGAAGGATTTCCGCCGCCTCTTTTTGCATGATCGTAACTGAATCGGATTGGCCAGCACTTCGATCGGCCGCAGCGAGACACCATTGCAGCATTGCCCCTCGCTGCTGGTCCATAGCGATAGCTGCCGTGCGCGGCGTCGTGGAGTGCATCAACACCTCGGTGGCCTCCGCTATCAACTTGCATTGCTCGCCAAATTCGAGAACGGACTCGACACACTTAACCCCATGGGATCGTAGATCGGACACGATTCGCTCAATCGCTGCAGCTCCTCCGTGGCAATGAATTTCGAAGGAGTCAGCCGCAACAGGGGTCACAACAACCGATTCCGGCGCAAGTCCATCAGATTCCTGACCAATCCAAAGCCCAAAGCGTATTTGCCCAGGTGTGAACACCGAACCACTCGCCGGTTGAAAACACCGTAACAACACCGAATCTGCGGCGGTGCCCTTGAGTCCGATCACCGCGACCGCCCCGAGACCTCGACCGGTAAGTAAACAGCAGGCCAATGGAAAGCTACACATTGTCTGCTGATGATGTAGGGGTTTTCTTGGCTCTGTTGATTTCGGTAAAGACATTCTTGTTACAGTAAATAAACTAATGCGTCAGAAAGACATCTGATCAATCAATCGACCGAAAAACACCGCCGAGCACGATGGCAAGATCCAATCCTGAACTCGACTCTTTGACGGACGACGAACTCCTTGACATGCGTCTTTGCGACTTAAAGCTTCAAATTAAGGGTACAC
>JAKMEW010000246.1 GCA_022425745.1 Rubripirellula sp. | reverse complement strand
GGTAAGGGGGGCACTGTAAATTGCAAACTCATCCATGCACCCGTTGAGGTTTCGGACCACGAACTTTGCGTCGCTCCGGTAAGAGGGGTCGTTCCAATTACAGATCGACGCGTCGCCTATCTTTATTGTATCTACGATTGCAAATTCAGGTATTTTTTCGTTGCTGATCGCTTTTCCATTTAGGAAGTGGGTGACTTGCTTTTGGGCGGGATCGTAGCTCACGCTAAGCATCATCCACCTTCCGGTTTTTGTTTTGTCCCAAATCGACGGCGAGTAAAATACGTGTTGAGGAGTTCGATTCTTCGAGTCTTTAGAGTTGGGTATTTTTACCGAGAAAAAGATTCGCCCGTCATCCATGATCTGCCAGTGTGGTTCTCTCTCCTCGTGGCCATCGGTCAGAAATAATGAGTTGTACCAACGGTCGAGGCTATTGATGCGAACCCAGCAGTTGAGAGTGATGCCAGTTAAGGTGCCGCTCGTCTTGACTCGGATGCGACTTCCCAGTGGACCAAAATCGAGTGCTTGTCCGGGACGCCCCCAGCGATCAACGCTCGGATTTGCAGCAACAATCGCACCGTCACTCGTATTGAAAACTGCGTTACTGTCCGCTCGAGGATCAATGGCGAGATTGGTGATTGCACGGTGTTGACCACTCGAAGGTGCAAGATGGTAGAAGGCGACCAGTCGCGCATCCTCGAGCTGCTTTTGTTTTGCTTCAAGGTGTTCTTTGAGCCGCCTCTGCAGGCGTTCGCTTTGCTGCAGAGAATGATTTTGGCCATTCGTAACATCAAAGTCCAGATTAGGGTTTCTGTCTTGAGCTTGGTTCTGCTGGAGCCGGAATGTCTGCCCCGTGGTGAGACGCTCTTGTGGGCGATCAAACGGTCGAACCTCGACTTCGCCATCAAGAACCCTCACGTCGGCTTGCTGTTTTGAAACGTCAATTGCGAATTCAGTTCCCAAGTCAATCACTTCGCCGCTCGACGTTTCAACGGTGAAGCCTTTTGCGGGTTCCGGAACAAAAACGTTTGCTTTTCCTCTGTTCATCGTGAGGTGCATCGGTGAGTCGATGGTGAAAATCGCTTCACCTTCCATCGTGATTTGAACACCACTGAAAAGCTCGAGTTGGATGACGCCAGACTGCAAGTGATTGGAGCCATTAGAAATTAAATCGCCTGCCGCGTATTCTTTTAGCTCCCACTGAGCGCGGTGAGCCGATCGTAGGACTGCAAAACCTGACGCAGAAGGTTCTGAGAGGTTGGCGAATCGTTCACTTGAGCCCGAGTTCATGCTTCTCGGATCCAAAGTGTTTTGGTTACTTGGTTGGTTACTTGGTTGGTGACTCAGGGGAATGGCGAGCCAGGTAATGATGCTTGCCGCAATGCCAATCAGAAAGCCTGCAAGAACACCATGGGTTCCGTTGATGGTTTTGCCGGTCGTCACCGAAGCATGGTCCGCATTTGAAGCCTCAGGTTCCAGAGTTGAAGCGTTCGCGTGTGATGCCACCTGTTGGATCATCGATAGCTCGGCCTCTTGCTCAAGCATCCAATCCAGTTCAACTCGTGCGAGGTACTGCTCGCGAAGTTCTCCACTCGACGCGAGAGCTCGTGTGATGATCGCATGATCTGCTTTGCTGATTGAACCTTGGATCAGATCATCGATCAGTGGCAGCAAACTCTCACTTGTTGGCTTGTTGTAATTTGGTGGTGTCGAGGTCACGCATTAACCTCCCGCATCGAGATGGCTAGGCGGCGTTGGATGCATTCCAATATTTTGGTTCTCAAGCGAGTAAGTGTCACTCGGATGCCCGCTGGCGATCGACGCAGTTGCTTCGCTACTTCTGCGAGTTCGTTATTTCCGCTGTATCTCGAAAGCAAAAGCTTGCGATGTTCAGATGATAATTCTGCAAGGCAAGACTTGAGGGCTTGGCGTTTTTCTGCAATGTCATCGTTCAGGTGCATCGCGTCATCGGCAATCAGATTTTCCAGGTGATCAGAGAAGGTCAATTTTGAATCTCGTTGTTGCCGCTTGATGTGGTTTAGGGCTTCGAACTTTGTGATTGCGATTGCCCAAGCGAGGAAATTAGAACCCAATTCAAATCGGCGACGATTTTCCCAAATCTTGGCATTGGTTTGCTGAAGGATCTCGTCAGTTTCGGCGTCGCCGGGCATGAGGCTGCGAATGAACAGGGCAAGCCGTGGCTGCGCCCGAGTGAGTTCACACACGATCTCTTGATCGAATGAGTCATTTCCCTCCGGTTGTGTGCTGCCACCGTTCATACAGAAAGATTCCAGTGAAAGCGATTTTGTTAACAAGCTTTTTGTAAAGAAATCGATTTCCTGTGGAATTGATTTTGGCTTGATGGATTAGCGATCTTCCATTGGCCTAATTTGGGTCGGTCAATCCCCTTGCCTTCTCAACAAAACCAGCGGAGCGTTGTCCGGAACCGCGTTGTTCTCCATCACCGAGTTCCTGCCTTGCTGTCGTAGCAAGGCGAAGGAGTTTTTGAACGATTTCAGGATGCTGATCTGCGAGATTGATGCTTTCTTCGATATCTGTTTCTAGGTCATACAGTTGAGGAAATTCCATTTTGTCCCCACCCCGGACCTGCGCGACGCGTAATTTCCACTGCTCCGACCTGACGCATTCCAACGTGTCGCGAAAGTAATAGTAGAACGCTTCATGTGGGGATTTCGCATCGGGATCGCCTTGGATAACGCTCCCGATATCCTTTCCATCAATCACGACATTTGACGGTGCCGTTACACCGGCGAGGGCCGCGAAGGTGGGGAGTAGGTCCATGGAGGAGACCATTTCGGAACATTCTTTGCCGGCGGGGATTCTTCCTGGCCAACGCATGACATTGCAGACACGCTGGCCGCCTTCAAACGTTGAGCCTTTGCCGCCCTTGAGTGGTTCATTGTGCGCACCATGCCGAGTCGCTCCACCGTTATCCGAAGTGAAAATCAACAAGGTATTTTTATCAAGATGCAAATTTTGGAGCGTCTGCAAGATCACTCCTGTTGACCAATCAATTTCTTCGACGGCATCACCCCACTTACCGTTTTTTGACTTGCCCTCAAATTGCTCCGAAGCGTACTGGGGCCAATGCGGCATCGTGTGTGGTAGGTAGAGAAAGAAAGGTTGGTCCTGATGATCCTTGATGAATTGGATTGCTTCTTGTGTGTATCTTTGTGTGATTTGTCGTTGGTCGGGCTCGCGTTCGATGACCTCTTCATTCCTCATGAGCGGAAGCGGCGGGTAGCGGTAGGGTTTAGGACGCGAGTCATGTCCCATGTCGTTGGAGTAGGGTATGCCAAAGTAGTAATCGAATCCTTGGCGAGTGGGCAAGAATGTCGGCTGATCACCGAGATGCCATTTGCCGACGATCCCGGTGGCGTAGCCGGCTTGCTGGAGTACCTCGGCAATGGTGGTCTCCTCAGGATTCAAGCCCCGTTTGCCTCGAGGGAAAAGCACCCACTGCCCGGTGTGGTCTTGATGCAGGTTCACCCTTCGAGGATAGCAGCCCGTCATCAACGATGATCTCGATGGACTGCAAACACCGGAGGTCACGTAGAAACTGGTGAACTTCGTGCCTTCCGATGCCATTGAATCGATGTTTGGCGTTCGATGCAGTTTCGATCCAAAACAACCAATGTCACTGTAGCCAAGGTCATCGCAAAAGATCACGATAAAGTTTGGTTTGTCCGCAGCACGAATCGCCGACTGATTGCAGAACGTCAGGAGCAACGCGAATGTGATCGATGCAAAGCTGTTACGATACAAGTCGGTACGGTAATTTAATAACATTGGGTTTCTTAGGTAGTGAATCGTCGTGAAGCAACATGTGGAGCGTTGATTCTTGTTTTGTCTTAGTGGCAAAAGTTCAGGTTTGATCTGCAACTGTTTCAAAAGACGTCCTGCCTCGCAGGTTCAAAAGCCAAAAGGTAAACACACTGATAAGCGTGATCGGGGCAAACGCCATCGCTAGGCTTACGCCGAACTGTCCCGAAAGGGTGAATGATCGCGACATACTTCCACGTTCAAACGCGAAAGCGTTGACGACGCTTAAGCACATACCAATCACTGCGATTTGGACGAGGCTGAGAACCCAGCATGCTAAGATGTGCATCAATTTTAACTTGTCTCGATTCCGGAGGAATATAGCAGCCGGTAAAAAGGTGACGTACATTGCGACGTAGTTGAGTGGGACGGTGATCAGTAGCCCAATGATGGGAAAGAAGATCAAGGACATCGGATTTGCCTCCTGGCTACCTTCTGTCCCCGACGCTTGATAGAGAAACCCTAGTCCGGTGATCATCAGAATGGTCAGGATTGGGCCGGCAAGCGGACATGCGGTTACAGCAATCCAGAAATGATGTTGGTTGGAGGAGGCCAGTGCGGTGGTAGTTTTTCCTTGAAGGTTACCCCATGCGGCAGCCGTGGAATGATCGGTGTCGGTTTGCTGTTTCTCGGGAGAAACGCGGTTTGTGCCTGGTGGTGGTTGATAAGGATTGTCTTGCATCTTTACCAGATAGCTATTGGGATTCGGAGTCTCCGTTTCCCTTGGAGTCGGAATTCGCCTTCGGTGTTTTAGCAGCGCTGATTTCGTTACAGTTTAGGGAAGTTGATTTTCGACTGGTCGATCATGTTCTGATTTCCGTCGAAATCGATTCGTTGATTCGACCGGAGAAAGGGTTTGCGAGGGTAGATCATGTTGATGAGCGTAGTAGAACGATGCTTGAAACAAGCTTTTGTTGTTCGTTGGACCATGGTAGCTTCGGCAGTGATGTCTGTGGTAATGGGTGCGATGTTGACGTCATGTCGACCTGCCCATGGGCAGCAGCCAGACACGGATCCGCAGTCGCCGGAATCTCATCGGAGTGTTCTGTTTATTCTTGTCGACGACTTAGGTTACATGGACATTGGTGCCAACAACCCAGAGACGTTTTACGAGACTCCGAACATCGACCAACTTGCCGCAAGCGGTATGCGATTTACGGATGGTTACGCTGCAAATCCGGTCTGTAGTCCGACGCGTTACAGTATTCTCACCGGGCGTTATCCCAGCAGAGTCGATGCCACAAATTTCTTTTCCGGAAAACGCTCCGGCCGTTTTCATCCTGCTCCGTTGAATGATCGTATGCCGCTCGAGGAAGTGACGATTGCGGAAGCATTAAAAGAGCATGGTTACAGCACTTTTTTTGCTGGGAAATGGCACTTAGGACCCACGGAGGAATACTGGCCAACCAAGCAAGGTTTCGATGTGAATCGTGGTGGTCATCGAGGTGGAGGACCCTATGGTGGCAAAAAGTATTTCTCTCCTTACGAGAATCCACGCCTTGCCAATGGTCCCGACGGTGAGCACCTACCGGATCGTTTGGCTCGAGAAACTTCTGAGTTTATTCGAGACAATCGCGACAAACCCTTTTTGGCATATCTCTCGTTTTATTCGGTTCACACACCGTTGATGGCACCGAAAGAACTGGTTGCGAAGTATCAGGCAAAGGCTAAGCGTTTGGGGTTGAGTGACGATAATGCGTTCGCTGAAGAGGAACAGGTTTTTGGGGATCAACCGAGACGTGTTCGAATTCAACAAAACCACGCAATTTATGCGGCGATGGTGGAATCAATGGATCGAGCCGTTGGGAAGGTGCTCGGTTGTCTCGAGGAGTTGGGGCTGGATGACTCAACCGCAGTCTTCTTTATCGGGGATAACGGAGGTCTGAGCACGTCCGAGGGATCACCGACATCGAATTTGCCATACCGTGGGGGGAAAGGATGGATTTACGAGGGCGGAATTCGCGAAGCGTTTCTGGCGAGGTGTCCTGGGGTGACCAAGCCTGGTAGCGTGTCATCGGAGCCCGTTATCAGTACCGATTTCTATCCAACTATCCTTGAATACTGCGGTTTGCCAGAGAAAAAAGAGCAGCATCTGGATGGGGTTTCGTTGTTGTCGCTGATGCAGGGTGAGGCGAGATTGGATCGAGAGGATCTGTTTTGGCACTATCCCCACTACAGCAATCAGGGAGGATTTCCCGCTGCAGCGATTCGTAGGAGAGATTGGAAATTAATTGAACGATTCGAGGATGGCCGCGTACATCTCTATAACCTTAAGGAGGATCCAGGAGAGTTGCATGACGTTGCCGAGGCATCTCCGGACCTAGTTAGGGGCATGAAGGAAGAACTTCATCGCTGGTATGGCGAGGTAAACGCGAAGTTTTTGCGGGAAAAAGATGGGAAAAGACCGTGGCAACCATTTCCGTTGTAGTCGCGCGGACCGCACGATCGTCCGCTGAGTGGGCTTCGCTGCGTGATTGAAGTTTTGTAATGATTCTGCCGATAGGTTAGACGAGGATAGGAAAGGTCTTATATAGTCCTAATGGGCAAAATGCCTCAGTTCTCAACATCTGATGAGAATCGTGCTTGGTACAGAATCGTGGTTGGTACAGAATCGTGCTTGGTACGAGGGGAATTGCTGCTTTTTGCTTTGGCGACTTGTTCAGCTACAATACTGTCGTTGAATGATTCACAACTGGACTCACAACGCAATGGTTCACACCACACCCACTTCCGATCGTCGATCGACAGCGAGCCGCATGATTTCACATGCGTTCTTGTTTTTGTTGGCGTTTTCGTGCTGTGGGATCACTGCTCACCTTCCGAGAACGGCTTTTGGTACTGAAGGTGAAGCGGAGGCGGAGGAAGTCGAATCACGCGAGCTGTGCTGCTCTCATTCTCGATCGGATTCTCGACGATCTTCGACCAAACGCACCGGAAGGGTTAATCGCCCAACTCCATTTCAACGATCTGTGCGTGTCTCTTTTACCCGGCCCATCGTGATTGGGCATCGTATTTCTATCGACAATTTAGCTCCCATTCGGTGTTAGCTCGCGTCTCGCTTCTCAATCTGTGGGGAACAAGATCCGTCAGCAGATAGCTGCTGGGGGATTGATGACCACGAAGAAGCAGGCAGAGGGTTGCTTC
>JAKMEW010000205.1 GCA_022425745.1 Rubripirellula sp. | reverse complement strand
GCTTAGTGAGAAAAAATTCAAACCGGCGCAGCCTAGACGCTTTTTCGCCTGAATATCGTCTCGGAGACTTGAGCGATTTGGACTCACTTCGACGCGCGACCGCGGGAATGGATTGTGTCTTTCATTTGGCTGGCGTAACCAAAAGCCATCGTGTTAGCGAATTGATCAAGGCGAACGAGCAGGGAGCTCGGAATATCTCGCAGGCGTGTGCTGATCAAAAACAGCCTCCTGTTCTGCTTTTCGCATCGTCCCTTGCGGCTGCGGGGCCATCGTGTGGTATTGGAGGGAGGATAGAAAGCGATCCAGCAGAGCCGGTATCCAATTATGGACGATCAAAACTGGCCGGAGAAAGAGCGATGAAGGCTTTCTCGAATCAGGTGCCGATCTCGATCGTTCGACCGCCGATTGTTTTTGGTGAAGGAGATAAGGATGTCTACAATTTATTTCGTGGGATCGCTCGCGCGGGCGTTCATGTGATCCCTAGTCTTCACGACTATTATTTTTCCGCAATTCATGCACGTGATCTCGGTTTCGCGATGATGCAGATTGCCGAGTTGGGGAAACGAGAAACCGGTCAAGCGATGTCGACTGGGACCTATTTTGTGGCCGACGAACAGGTTTTGACTTATATAGATCTTGGGCAAATCATCGGTCATGTACTCGGAAGAGACCGTGTTGTGAATTTAAGGATTCCGCATCCGCTACTTTGTTCGCTTGCTGCGATCAATGAGTTGATTGGTTGGATCAAGGGTGAAGCGAGAATTGTGAATCTTGATAAGGCCCGCGAATCGAAGGGTGGGTCGTGGGTTTGCTCTACCGAGAAATTGAAATCCGAAGTGGGTTTCAACTGCGTGAGAACTTTGGAGACGCGTCTCCGGCAAACCGCCAATTGGTATCAAGAGCAGGGATGGTTGCCTGCATCTCACGGAGTCCTGCAGGTTTCTTAAGCAGCAAGCCTCAGGATAAACCGTGGACTGCGTGGAGTAATCCGTGTCAGGTTTGAGGGTTGAATGAGATGCGGATGATTTGTCGTCTGATGGAGATGTGGCGGCAAATGTCGGTTTTTGCGGGATGAAAAGGGGTAAGTTGGCTCTGAAGTTCATGAAAATCGCCCAATGCAACACTTGCGGTGATTGTGCCGCAAATCCTGACGTCTAGGATTATCATCCCGTGAAGGGGTTGAACCCTCATCCTCCATCGCTGATGGGGGCCGTTCTAGTCGTCCTCTGGAAGAAAGGCACTCGCCGTGCTGACTGCTATCTCCTTTGTGTTCTTCACCGCGTTGGTAGCGGTTTTAACTTGGCGTGCTACTCGCAACAGCGATGTCGATAGCGACGAAGGCTATTTCCTTGCGGGAAGAAGTTTGACTGGAATCTTCATTGCCGGTTCGCTTTTGTTGACCAACCTTTCAACAGAACAGTTGGTGGGCCTCAACGGTGACTCTTTCAAAGACGGCTTGTCGGTCATGTGTTGGGAGGTCGTTGCCGGAGCTTCTCTGGTGATTCTCGCTCTCGTCTTTCTTCCCCGATATCTGAAATCGGGCATTGCGACGATCCCTCAGTTTCTCGAGGCTCGATACGGGCGGTCGGTTCGATCCGCGACTGCGGCCATCTTCATTGTGGCGTACATGATGATTCTGTTGCCGTTTGTTCTGTTTCTCGGAGCCAACGGGCTTAATGGGATGTTGGGATTGCATGTCCAATTGGGTGTGTCCGAATTACAGATGATCTGGATTCTGCTGGTATTCATTGCAACGCTTGGTGGTGCTTACGCAATCTTTGGTGGACTCAAGGCCATCGCGGTGAGTGATACGTTCAATGGTGCAGGCCTATTGGTTGGTGGTTTAATGATCACCTATTTTTCTTTGCAACTGATCGGTGGCAGCGAGGGCGGATTCAGCGGTGCGTTTGAGAAAATTTCCGAGGCGGATCCCGATGCCTTTCAATCTCTGGGGACTTCCGATGAATCAACCCACTGGCCAACACTTTTCACCGGTGTTTTGTTGTTGAATTTTTTCTATTGGACAACCAACCAACAGATCATTCAGCGGACCTTTGGCGCGAAGAATCTGGCCGAGGGACAGAAAGGTGTTCTGCTAGCTGCATTCTTTAAAATTCTTGCTCCACTGATTCTTGTTCTGCCGGGGATAGCAGCGGCCTACTTAGTGATTACCGCTGGCGACTCGCAGATGATCGAGTCGGTTGGGAAAACCCAGGATGGTCAATGGAATACCAGTCGGGCTTATGGGGCTTTGGTGGCGCGGGTTTTGCCCGAGAGTTTTCTTGGCTTTTTCGCGGCCGTCATGGTTGGTTCAATTCTTAGTACATTCAACTCAGTGCTGAACTCAGCCGCGACACTTTTTTCGTTGGACGTGTACAAAACTTATTTGAATCCCGCTGCAACAAGTGAACAGATTCGTAAGTCGGGGCAGAAATGTAGCTTCGTCGTTGCGGTGCTCGCGGTGATTGCCGCTCCATTCGCATTTTATGGTCGCGAGGGTGTTTTTAGCTTTTTCCAGGGGCTCAATGGCGTCTACTTCATTCCGCTCGCTGCGGTCATTTTGGTCGGCCTGTTCAATCGCTGGGCGGATGGTCGATCGGCACTGATCACATTGTGCGTCGGCCTCTTCCTGATGGTGCTGGGAACCTTCTTTGCCGGTGGTGATGAAGGATGGTTGGTTCAGAATTTCAAAAGTGCATTCCATTACATGGGGGCGGTATTCCTGCTGCTTGTTGTTCTTCAGTTGGGGCTAGCTTCGATGGGACTCCGAAGATCCGCAGCCTACGAGCAAGTGGACGTCGGGGCGGTTGACTTGACTCCTTGGCATCTGGCGAAACCCGTCGGTTTCGGCCTCATTGCAATTGTGCTAGTCATCTATGCCTGGTTTGCCGATTTATCGGCGTTATGAATTGGCTAGAGGGCGTTGGTTGGTTGCTTGGTTGGTGTGATGTGCAGTGGATTGAAAGCAGTAAATCGATTTGATGGAGGAAGTATTTTGGCCACACGTGGATTGTTTTGTGTGGCCATCTTGGTTGCACTTTGCGGTTTTTTGACCGCCGAAGAGTTCAAGCGACCCAACGTCGTGGTCTTGTTGGCGGACGACCTAGGAGTTCAGGACATTGGTTGCTACGATGGATCCGTTGCGACACCCTCACTCGATCGCTTGGCAGCGTCCGGCACGAGGTTTCAGACATTCTATTCTGGGTGTGCGGTTTGCTCCCCTTCACGAGCAACATTGTTGACGGGGCGACATCACATTCGCGCTGGAGTTTACAGTTGGATTTCGGACCCCAATCAGTTTTCGCATCTATTGTTGCGTGAACGAACGCTTGCGGAAGTCTTGCGTGATGAAGGTTATTCAACGGCGCATGTGGGTAAATGGCATCTTGGGCTGCCGACAGGTTCTATCGACAAGCCGACACCTGATCAGCACGGATTCGATTACTGGTTTGCGACGTGGAACAATGCGGAACCAAGTCATCGAGATCCTAAGAACTTCATTCGAAACGGGCAGCCCGTTGGTAAACTTGAGGGTTATTCATGTCAGATCGTCGTCGATGAGGCGATTAACTGGTTGAATCAACGTGGTGCATCTAAAGATCCATTTTTTTTGAACGTCTGGTTTCATGAACCTCACGCTCCGATTGCTGCGCCCGATTCATTAACGCAAAAGTATGGAGAAACCAAAGATCGTGCTGCCGTCTATTCGGCTACGATCGATAACACGGATCAAGCTATCGGACGTTTACTCGAGAAGCTCGCCGAGATTGATGATCCTCAGAATACGCTGATCTTTTATGCATCTGATAACGGAAGCTACCGCGATGATCGCACCGGCGGTTTACGCGGGAAGAAGGGTGTCAACTGGGAAGGAGGACTGCGGGTGCCGGGCATTTTCTCGTGGCCAGGTAAGATTGAAGAGGGTCAGGTATGTGATCAACCTGCGGGTTTGGTTGATCTTTTGCCAACGATCTGTGGTCTGCTGAAAATTGACTCGACTCGGGGCCCAAAATTAGATGGAGTGGACCTCTCGGAGGTGTTGCTTGACTCGGGTAGCGGCTGGGTGCGAACGCAGCCATTGTTCTGGCACCTTCAGAAATCCCGTCCAATCGTTGCGATGCGGCAGGGTCGATATGTGATCGTTGCGGATCCTGACTATGAGCTTTCAACCAGCAATATGTTTGATGAAAAATGGATTCCAGTTATCAAAGAGGGCGGCTATCGAAATTATCAACTGTATGATCTCGCCCGCGACCCAAAACAGACTCGTGACCTCGCTTCGGAGCAGACCGCCGTCTTGGAGGCGATGAAACAAACGCTATTGAAATTCAACGCAAGTGTGATGCGTGATGGGGAAGATTGGCATCTGCGTCAGTGAAGATGTACCAGTCAACAAGTCGTCCCCGTCGAGATGATGACATTTTTGCTGGTGGATGCCGTTCGGCCGAACCAAATCTGTAGGCGAAGTAAACCCGTAGCAGAAGTAAGCACGTGGCAGCTACGCGGACATCCATCGGCTTCAGTCGGATATCTCAGAAAGTACCACCAGTGCGACGGCTCCTGCGAGTATGATCGCGCCGACTAACCTGGCCACCATGGTGCGACCTGAGTGGTCGGCTTCTGCTCCACCCCAGCGTTTCGCTACGGCCCACGCGAGCACGACTCCCCAAAGGCCACGCAAGCTGTACACGACATTTACCCTCGCCGCATCGCCGTAAATTGCGAGTGTGGAGACGATGCAGATTGCCTGCAGTGAGATCAGGAGTGATCCCGCTGCAAGCGGTACGAAAACACGACGCTTTCTGATCTCCTGCCAAGGTAGTTTTGGAAGCAGTGGTAGTGAGCTGAGCCCAACGATCCAGTAGACAATCGGCAGGAATCGGCCCACGCCCCAAGCGGGAGCCCACCGTTGCACCAACACATCAAAGGTGGCGTAAGACAAGGCAGCGGCGAGTGCAAGAGCTACAGTCAAAGACACATGATGGGTTTTGCCTCGGCCGGTCCATTGGATCATTCCAATTCCAAGCGTTGCCATGATCGCTGCCTCCCAGACTGATGCTGGTAATTCCTGCAGCCCCATCAGGGTGACCAAGAAAGCGACAAAGACCACTTTGACGCCAAAGATCGGGGTGGCGATGGAGACATCACCTTTTTCAATTGCCGCAAAGGTGAATGTCAAGCCAAGCACGAAGAGACCAGCAATCACCGCCGGTTGCCATATTTCTCCCCATCCTCGGAAGGTTCCGCCCAACGACCAAAAGACGGAGAAGATAATCCCAGAACCGAGGTTTGAGATACACAAGGTCGTAACCGAATTCGCTCCCGCCTCACTAGCACGCTTCATGAAGATCAACGCGCCCACAAAAAGCAGACTTGCTAGAAGTGGGAGTAACAGATGCATCGAGAGTCAACTTTGGCGGGGTGGGTGTAGAAGGTAGCGAGCGTTAGCTAAGGCTCGACGAGTGACAAGTATCACATCCTGAGGATCGTTTAGGTTTCGATCTTCTTGCCATATCGTCCCGCCATGAGTAGCGCGATCGGGCGAGTCTGCTCCAAGCGTTCCAGAACAATTCGGATTGCAGCGGTGATCGGTGTCGCCAAAAACATTCCAATCACGCCCCACATGACTCCCCAAAACATCAACGCGAGCAGGATGGTCACTGGGTGCAAATCTGACGACTCACCCATTAGTTTTGGCTCGACCACGTTGCCACTTATTAATTGAATCACATTGATCACGACTAGAACGGATACCATCCAGAGGATGGTCGCATCGGGTGCGAAAACAATGAGGGGAACGGGGAGAAGACTTGCAGCGATTGGCCCAACATTTGGAACGAAGTTTAGAAGGAAGGCTAACACACCGAAGGTGAACGCCATGGGGACGCCGAAAAGATGTAATGCGAGACCAAATGAAAAGCCTGTGAAGATGGAAATCACCGTTTTGAGGGATAGGTAAGTCCGCACCTGCTTGTTGATTTCTTGAACCGTCTGATGACTTTTGTCGATTGCTGGCGAGCCCAGAAGCAGGAAGAAAACAAAAATCAGGACGACGAGACTTGTGGATACCAAACTCAAGAAGGTTTGCGAGACGATTGAGATCGCGTTGCCAACGAGCCCGTCAATCAATGAGGTTACTTTCTCGCCTTGGGTTAGTGGTACTCGGTTACGATCAGAGCTTGTGTTGTTGGTTTCATTAGAAAGACTGATTGGCAGTTTGTCTTCAATCTCGCTCACCAGTTCCCGAACTCGCGATCGGTATCCTGATGCGTTATTGGAGAGATCTAAAACGGATAGCCAGATGGAAATACCGAAGACAACGAGTATCGCGAATCCCGACAAAAAGGTCAGGCCGGCAGCAACCAATCGACTGACGTTCAATCGCTGCTCGAGTAATTCCAAGATCGGTGTCACGCCGCTGACCACGAAGATGGATACCACAAACGGGACCAGCACGGGCCTGAGCCAATAGACCACGTAGGTCAGTGCGATGGCTACAAGGATAATCAGGCAGGTGGTTTGGATTCGTGCCTGCGGGTCACGGGTTGAGGAAGTCACGTCATTCATGTGATTTACGGGATGCCCGCTTTTGATCGAGGATCGTTACGTGTCTTCGGTTGCGTGTCTTCGGAGGAGGGGTTTCTCCTGAGGATGTCTGGAACCTAAAGATCAAGGCCCTATTGAACGCCTGACACCGTCTAACGCCCGTCAACGCCACCTTCATTGATCCTATCGATCATTTGGTTTGCGGTCGATAACCCATGGGTGCAGGATTGCTCTCGAACACCGTGTTTTCTCGCGTATGTAAATCTGTGAGTCGTGGCAAAACGCGACGTTCCTGCAAACTTTGCTCAGACCGCTTTCTCTTACACTTCGAAGTCTCGTAAACACTGCCTACCAAAGATTTTTGGCTTTTTACTCCGGGAACTGACTACATTGTACCGACGCAATGACTGCCCTCGACCTGTTGTTCTGGACTCTTGTTACTCAAGTGTAAAGGTAATCTGATTTGCGTTCCTTTCCTGAAGTCACGCTTGATGATGTCGAGCAATATGAGTCTGCGTATGTGGAACTTGCTGCGCTGACGCATCCGGGAGTAATTCGCACGAACAACGAAGATCAGTACGCCATCATCCGCCGTAGTCGTCAGAGTGAGGTGTTGGCTAGATCGTTTTCCCTTGGCGAGCAGGAGATTCAAGAGGAGAACGTTGAGGCGTTTTGGCTCATGGTTGCTGACGGTCTCGGTGGGCAAGTCTCTGGGGAGATTGCCAGCGAGACGGCAATTCGGGCGGTGATGAAGTATGCGAGTGAACTCAGTAGTTGGGTGATGCGGCCGCTTGGTGAATTGCGTTCCGAATTAGAAACTCGCTTGCAACTTTACGGTAATGCGATCAGTCAGGCGATGTGTCGGCAGGTGGAAGAGAATCCTGAGTTATCCGGGATGGCGACGACTTTGACTTCGGTCTATCTGTTTGGTAACCAAGCCGCCATCCTAAATGTTGGTGACTCGCGGTCTTATCTGTATCGCAATTGTGAGCTGCAGCAGTTAACCGAAGACCACACCCTGTCGCAGCAATTGCAGCAGCAAGGCTTGTCCGAGAGAATGGCAGACGCTTATCGGAACGTGGTGACGAGGTGTTTTGATACGAGTGGTAAGTCAACTTCTTTTGATTTATTCCTTGTGACTCTCGAGCAAGAAGATCAGTTGTTACTCTGCTCGGACGGTCTCTCTGACATGGTTCAAGACGCCGAAATATGCCAATTGTTTCGCCGTGATGATCCTCTCCCGCATACCGCACGAAATCTGGTTAATACCGCTCTAAGGAATGGCGGGCAAGATAACGTCACTGCCGTTCTCGCTCGGATGTGCGAGTTGGGGGAATTCAAAAAGTTTGAGACCACCGCTTCCAGTGGTTAATGACTTCTTCGGTCGAAGCTTGTCACCAACCAGGTGACTCAGCATCCAGGTGACTCAGCATCCTGCGG
>JAKMEW010000201.1 GCA_022425745.1 Rubripirellula sp. | reverse complement strand
GAATGGGTGCCGCCATTTGTCCGTGGAGTTTTGCCGGAGAGCCAAGGAACGTTGATGGTCCAGCAAGCTTTTTGATTGATCACGATTGTGTGCGCTCGCTGGCGGTGGTCAGCTCCGGTGTTGGCAGAATGGTGCTGTGCGGTACGCGTCTCATCGGAAACGATTTTTGTGTCCGCATAGTCCTTTAAGATTGCATCGGCAATCGCACTCGAGATGACTAGGCCAGAGTATGCGTCATCGTGTACCGAGACCGTTGCATCTTCTCGAATGATGTATCGATCGATATGCTCGGCGATCGCTTGTGATTGTCCTGCGGGACCGATCAGTCGTAAGCAATCTTTATCCTTGAGCACAATCACGTGCCCCACCATCTTTCCTTTAACATCAGTCACGAAGGTTTCGGTTGAGTGTCCCTCTGGTAGATCTCGGATTGCCTGAGTGGTCAGATTGTTTGCGATTGTGCAGGCATCGTTGCCGTGGATCTCGACAACGGAGAGCCGATCAAGTCGAAAAAGTTGCATTTCGGGGTTCGATGGTCATTCGGGTCTTGGGTAACGGGAAGGAGGACATCGTCAGGTATTCCGGGTCGAAGGTCTATCTGAACCGGCGAGGGCGGGGGATTTTTTGTCTTTTTTTTATCGGCGGCAGGGTTCTTGTCCCGAAATCATGGTTGAATCGCCGACTTTGTGGTTGGATCTGAGAAAAATATCAGGCTCCAACGCAGTTTATGAGCCAGTCTTTTTTGTAGCGATGTTGACGCACGGCAACTTCACAAGAGAGCGATCAGATGAGTCATTTGCAATCCTTTGGTGATGCTTCAGCCATGATGGGGCAGCGTACCGATCAACTGATCTCGAACGCCAGTGATCCTCTGCCTTGGATAATTCGGCGGCTGGTGAGGGAACAGGGTAAGCAGACCGAGAAGTGTTCCACGCCGGACCTGCAGCGGCGAGTTTCATCGCCCGAGCAGTAGGCCATTGTCTCGCGTAGTCTCCTCTTTTCTCGCACAGCAGTCATTTCTCGCGCAGCAGTGTCATCTTTCACGTATCGGTGCCACTTTTTTGGGTAATCGCTCTCTTTTGCCACCTCGGCATTCCCCGCCCCAGCTCACCGATCGAAGATCGCGTTTTTCATTTACTGGTTGAGCGTTGTTTCTGAGTTCATTTGGGCAGCGACCGATTCTCTGGAGAGATGAATCATGCTCCGCGTTTGTCCGGCGTCTCACCTTCTTTGTCCCGATCCATTATCATGCCGCTTCCACGTTAACGTTGATGCGTGGGATTCACCGTTGCTCAAAGTGGTGAATTCAATTTCCGAGAGGATGAGCGATCACAGCATGCCGGATAGTACCGTTTCCCTGTTTGCGGATCTCGAAGAAGACAATCTCGCAAAATCCGAGCCGCTCGCTGCGCGAATGCGGCCAAAGCACTTGAGCGAATTTACGGGGCAACGTCATCTTTTGGACGAAGGCAAATTGCTGCGTCGGATGATCGATGCAAAACGCATCGGATCCATTATTCTCAGCGGGCCTCCCGGAACTGGAAAAACGACCTTAGCGAACTTGATTGCTCGCTCCGTCGGTGCTGATTTACGAATTCTGAGCGCTGTTTCGAGCGGTGTTAAGGAGGTTCGTGAAGTCCTGTTGTGGGCCAAGGATGTTGTCGCTTCGGGTGGGATGCGTCCTGTGCTGTTCATTGATGAGATTCACCGGTTCAGTAAGAGCCAGCAAGATGCACTGTTGCCGGATGTGGAATCGGGGGTGGTTTCACTGATTGGTGCCACGACAAGCAATCCATACTTCGCGGTCAACTCGGCACTACTAAGTCGCAGTCAGTTGTTTCAGCTTCAGTCGCTTGAGTCGGAAGATATTTTAAAACTGCTCGGTCGTGCCTTGAGCGATAATGTGAAGGGATTAGGGCAATGCGGAGTGCGGGTTGATGATGACGCATTGCAGCATCTTGCCGAGGGGAGCGAGGGTGACGCGAGACGCGCACTGACGGCTCTAGAGATCGCTGTGCTCAGTAGTCAAGGAAGCGGGCAAGCGGTCACATTGGCTGCGGCACGTGAGTCGCTCGGAGGACGTTTGGGAGGGTACGATGCGACCGGTGATGATCACTATGATCTCAGCAGCGCGTTGATCAAGAGTATTCGTGGAAGCGATGTGGATGCCGGGCTGTATTGGTTGGCAAGGATGCTCGAAGGCGGTGAAGATATTCGCTACCTCTGTCGTCGACTGGTCATTCTCGCGAGCGAGGATATTGGCAATGCCGATCCGCAGGCGTTGGTGATGGCGGTCGCTGCGATGCAGGCTTGCGAATGGGTAGGACTACCCGAGTGTCAGCTGACTCTAAGTCAGACGGTTGCCTACCTTGCGTTGGCACCTAAAAGCAACGCTGCAACGGTGGCAATCGGGGAAGCGCGACGGGACGTTTCTGAGGGGGCGTTGATTCCTGTTCCGATGTATCTGCGTGATGCTCACTACGGGGGCGCCAAGGATCTGGGGCACGGCGTCGATTATCAATACGCTCATAACTCCGACAGCGGTGTGGTGGCGCAAGACTATCTCGGTGTTGATCGCTCGTTTTACCGGCCTGTTAATCGAGGATTCGAGGTAGAGTTGGTGCAACGCATGGAGCGGATCAAGCAACAGCTTCGAGGCGTACCGCTCGATGGTGATCAAGAAGAGCGTGATGAAGTAGAACGTGATGGAGTAGAATCGCGATAAAGTAGATTATTCAGGGATGGTGAAGAATGATCGTCAATGCACCACTTTTTGATCGCTGATCGTCAGTCTTTCAAAAAAAGTAACCAGCAAAGATTTACACAGAAAAGGGGTAAGCTCCGTGCGTCAGCGTAGATTAGGCACAGATGGTCCAGAGGTGAGCGTGATTGGGCTTGGCACGTGGGCCATTGGCGGAGGGGATTGGCCTTTTGGTTGGGGCTCGCAGGATGAGCAGGATGCCATCAACACGATCGTTCGGGCGGTTGAGTTGGGTGTAAACTGGATCGACACTGCAGCGGTATACGGATTTGGTCAAAGCGAAAGGCTCGTCGGGAAAGCTCTCGCTGCGATCCCCGAATCTGAAAGGCCGCTGATTGCCACGAAGTGTGGACGCGTCGATAACGGTGACGGTAGCATCGGTAAGTCTCTAGCCCGTCAGAGCGTGATCGCGGAATGTGAGGCGAGTCTTCAGCGGCTTGGAGTTGAGTGCATTGACCTCTATCAGATGCATTGGCCGGAGCCCGACGAGCAGATTGAGGAGGGCTGGGCAACGCTCATCGATCTCCAAAAGCAGGGTAAGGTTCGTTACGTCGGCGTATCGAATCACTCAGCAACGCAGATGCAGCGTCTTTCTCAAATTGGCGCAATCCAATCTTCTCAACCACCTTACAGCATGATCGCGGACGAAGCTGAAGCTTCGGTGTTGCCATATTGTGGTCAGCAGGGAATCGGTGTGATCTGCTACAGTCCAATGGGGAAAGGTTTGCTCACCGGAGCTTTTGACGCGGAGCGTGCTACGAATCTTGAAGAGAACGACCATCGCCGTCATGACCCCAGATTCCAGTCACCGCAACTAGAAATCAATCTACGTTTTGTTCGTAGCGTTGAGCAGATCGCGGAGCGCTTGGGGTGGACGATGGCGGAACTTGCTATTGCTTGGGTCTTGCGACGGAGCGAAGTGACCAGCGCCATTGTGGGGTCTCGGAGTCCCGAGCAGATTGAGCAGACCGTCCTTGCCGCTGATCGAGATTTGGATGAAGCGGTTCTTGATGAAGTGGATCGATTGATTCACATGAGGAAGACTTTACTAATGTCCGTTGATGGTGTGCAACGCGCGAGAGTTTAATGCAGCGTCTACCAGCTCATCACATGCGGGAGTCAGCCAGAAGATGGACGGTTTAGCCGAAGCGATTGATGCCTTGTTCAGTCTTTACGGACTCGGTGTCATCCTCGTTGGTACATTTCTCGGTATCACGGTCGGGGCGGTACCCGGATTGACCGGGACGATGTTGATCGCGTTGGTGCTGCCTTTGACCTACGGAGCTGATCCACTTCTTTCGATGGCTTTATTGATCAGCATCTACGTGGGCGCGGTCAGTGGTGGGATGATCACCGCGACGCTTCTCCGGATGCCGGGAACTCCGGCTTCGATCATCACGACTCTTGATGGTTATCCCATGGCTCGATCCGGAGAGCCCGAGAAGGCGTTGGGGTTGGGGGTGATGGCATCGACCGTTGGTGGTGGTGTGTCGTGGTGCTTTCTAGTTTTACTCACCGGCCCCATCGCGGTACTCAGTTCGCATTTTGGATTCTTCGAGTACTTTTCACTCGTGATGATGGCCTTGGTGCTCATTGCGAGTGTTGGCGGTTCCTCACTGACTCTCGCACTTTTTTCGGGTTTTCTCGGGGTCTTTTTTGCGATGCCCGGAATCAATGCCGCGACGGGACGAGCACGATGGACCTTTGGCATCACCGAAATGAATGACGGGTTTCAACTTCTGCCCGTGCTCATTGGCCTTTTTGCTGTGAACCAGGTCCTGACCGATATTCTGAGAATCGAAGATCAGGGTGAGCCGGTTTCAATCGGAAAACGCAGCCTTTGGTTAGGGCCTCGGCAATGGGTGAGCCATGGTGTGAATCTGCTGCGATCATCAATCATCGGCACCTGGATCGGGATGTTGCCGGGGATCGGTGCAAACATTGGATCGGTGACCGCTTATACCGTCGCGAAAGGTGTTTCTCGGCAGCCCGAACGCTTCGGTCATGGCAGCGAGGAAGGGATTGTTGCGTCAGAGGCTGCGAACAATGCCACCATCGGTGGATCGCTTATCCCGTTGATCGCGATGGGACTGCCGGGCAGTGTGGTGGAAGCGGTCTTATTGGGCGCATTGGTGATCCACGGTTTACAACCGGGCCCGAGGCTTTTTGCGGAGAGCCCGGATATGGTTTACACCATCATGGGCGCAATGTTGCTCGCTAATTTCGTGATGGCAATCATGATGATCGGTTCGATGAGATGGCTGGCCAGGATCGCGTCGGTTCCCAAGCCATATTTGTTGCCGGTGATTCTGGCGTTTTGTGTGGTTGGGTCTTATGCACTTGCTAATCGATTCTTTGATGTATGGGTGATGCTCGCTTTTGCGATTTTGGGAATCAGCCTTGAACGCTTCCGTGTTCCACTCGCGCCATTCATTATCGGCTTTGTTCTTGGTCCCATCGCCGAGAAGAATCTTAGCCTCGGACTACAGGCTTCCGGGGGCAGTTTTCTTCCGCTCGTCACTCGACCCCTTTCACTACTGTTCCTTTCGTTGTCGATCGCTTTGTTACTCTTTTCAATTTTCGGCGCGAAGTTGAAGGGGCGATGGTTCCAGCGTCCCAGCACGACGTCAGATCCGTTTGATGGGGAGGTTGGGGCATGATGAGGATTGATCCGACCGAACCGTTAGGTAAGCAGAGCGAATCGTCGAGAGGTTGGATGATGACCGTGCGTCTTGCTTCTTGGTTGATCATCAGTTGCTTATTGTTTTGGTGGCTGGGGAGTCAGTGGAAGGAGCGTTCAGGAGACTCCGTTTACCCCGACAGGCCGATTCAAATTGTCGTCCCCTACGCTGCGGGCGGTGGCAGTGACACCTTTGTGAGAATCATTCAGCAGGGGTTGATCGATGCAGGTGAGTTTGATCAGCCAATGGTGATCATTAATCAACCCGGAGGGATCGGAACCATCGGTAGCCGCGAGGTCAAGAATGCCGAACCGGATGGCTACAAAATACTTTGCCACCATAACGCGATCATCACGGCGAAACTTGCGGAGACGGTTGACTATGGACCCGAGGCGTTTGAGCCGATTGCACTGACCGGCGAAATGTCGATGGTCATTCTGGTTAGAGCTGATTCAGAGATTTTGGATCTTGCTCAACTACTGTCTCTCGCTTCGGAAAATCCGGAATCGGTTAGGTTCGCAGCGAATAAGGGGGCACCTGCTTATTACGCCGCTTTGCAATTGGAGAAAGCCAAACCTGGAGCAAAATTCACGATCGTCTCGTCTGGAGGCGGCGCCGATCGTTACACCAAGATTTTGGGTGGGCATCTTGATGCTGGTATTTTTTCTCTATCCGAGTATCTCGACTTTGTTGCTCCGAACGGCACTCCGCCAGACCGCGATGTGCGAGCGATTGCTGTTTTGAGCTCAGAGCGTCACGAGTCGATTCCGAGTGTTCCTGCATCGGCGGAAATGGGAATCCCTGTGGTTCTTCGCAATGCTAACTATTGGTGGGCACCCAAGGACACCTCTGCCGAAGTGATTCAGCGGCTCGCCGAAGCCCTCCGACGGGCGATGGATCAACCTTCGGTTCAAGGTGAGCTTTCAAGATTGCGACTCGACCCAACCTTCGCGGTGGGTGATGGATTACGGAAAAAGTTATCCGAGACACTGCGTGGGTTCGAAGAGGTTGCAGAGAGTAGGAACATGGATCTGCCAAGGTTTGATCTCTATCTTGCAGGATTGACCCTGTTGTTGCTTGGGGTCGTGACCGTCCAAGGTTTGTCCTCAAGAATCAAGTGTCGAGATTTAAGTTTAGAGGAGGGTGTGGCAAAACAAGCTGGCGATGATGTAACCTCGCATGGCCTTTTAGCCATCAGCTGTTTTTCCTTGGTGGTCACCCATGTGCTGGCGTTCCAGAGCGGTTGGGTTCCTTTGGCTCTCGTGATTTTCTCGATGGTGCTATCCACAGGTCTCCTGATGTCTCGTGTCGTGCGAGTCAGTAGGCTTGCGTTACTGGAGTTGTCGCTCCTTACCGGACTTGGGACGCAATACCTTTTCACCGAGGTTTTGATGGTCGCTCTGCCGTAGCGAGTGTTATTCGTCTCGTTCAAGAATCTCGATCACTGCCTTTTTCTCGACCTTGTTGAGGACTAATGGCTGTGAAAGATCATGCTGAGACTGCTGCCAGGTAACGTAATAGTCATCACCGGCGTCGAGGACGTCCACATAACGACTGCATCCGGTACCCCATGGACTAATAAACGCCGGTGAGTGCCTGGAGATTCGCTGAGGGTGATCCAAGTTTCCATCGAGGCAGTAGGCGAGTCCACCGAGTTCTTCGCACGAGTAGCCTCGGGGCCGTTTGATCGCCGCGGAATGTTCTTCGAGGTTCCGAACGCATTCCCCGCCGTCGTAGAAAAAGAGGCTAACCGATTGTTCGCTGAGCGACCCAGCTCGCGGCAATCCTAGTACTGCAGTTCCCCTTGTCATCGCGACGTCCCAGGTGAAGCCTCGGGGGAAAAAAGCGAAGTTCACTTCTTTGTCTGACGCCTCACCATCATTGCGTGTCCCACAACTGCCAATCGGCGTACGGCCGGTGTTGGAGCTGGTCCAGCAATAAGGGTGGCTACAGAACATCAGCTGGGCAACTCCCCGATGTTCGGCGAGGAACGGATCCTTGATGTGTATAAACTCTGGGCTGGTCGTGCTTAGCATGGTCTCCGGTTCCACGTCAGCAAGCTGATCTACCGAGTCAGCTCGTAGACGGTCAATCGTCCAGACTCCCGTTCCCGGCTTTAAAAAGTTGGCGAGTTCTCCGGGGTAGTTGATTCCTGATTTTTCGGTGGAGACGAAAACTTCGACTTGTGATTGATCAAAACGCAACGCAGCGCCTTCGATTGAAAGTACCTCTCTATCACCAATATTCAGTTTAGCCTTCGGCAGCGAGAGTGCTTTTTCAAAGGATTTGCCTTGATCGTCGGACCGGAAAATGGCTAGCTCCAAGCCTCGCTCACCCAGATGCAAGCCCGTGCGAGAATCGCCGTGGTTACGGTAGCGTCCAATTAACCATAAGACACCCTGCGCGTCCTGCGTCATGTTTCCACCGCCGAACCAGAATCCGGTTGAATTTGACTGTGGAGGAACGATCACCTTTGCACGCTGTTGATCAACCAGGAGTTGACCGATATCGGCGAGTTGCTTGATCTGTGAGTGGGTAAGTTCAGCAGCGTTCATGCAGTTCGGTTTATCCATGTTGTGGAAAAGGTGTACCAGAGCGATGATGCGTTACGGGCAGTTGATACTGTTGGGGCATGGCCGGAATCAACTTGATTAAGAACCATCCAAGGCGGCATTTTGCAGCAGCGTACTATCGCTAGTTTTTACCTTTCGGTGCCTTGGGTTTCTTTTTTGGGGGATAGGGGATGCCGTTGATGTAGTTGAGGCGGTCATCCATATCGGCTCCAGAGACAATCGGATTGAAGTCGTCGCGAGTCACGGGGAACTTATCGCCGTAAAAATCACGAAAGAGTACGACGGCATTCAAAGCTTCGGTCGCAACGATCGGATCACTGGTATTGTTGATCAGTTTGATGAGTGTGGTTTGCGGGTTCACCTTGCCAATAATACCGAGAAACTCCGCCGCTCGGATACGCACCACTTCCTGCGAATCGTCTAGTAGTGGTAATGCTTCACTTGTGATCGAACTCGCTTTTACACCCATTGCTGCACAGGTCATCATTGCCCAGTAGCGAGTCATTGGGTTCTCCGAAGCAATCGCAGCAATCAGCGATTGTTTCGAATCAGAAGTGAGTTCTGGTTGTCGTGCGAGATTTGCCAAGTCGATGAAGGATGCGATCTCTTTCTCTCGTTGTTGGCCGAATTCGACAGGGTTTTGCATCGCGTATTCTGCCAAGTAGCTTTCCGGGTAGAAGCTCAGATCGGGAAGCGATTTAAGTTTTTCATCGAGCCGACTTCTGAGTTCGCGAAGTTGATTCTGATATCGAGGGTCTTCTGCGAGGTTTGTGACCTGATGAGGGTCTGCTTCGCAATCGAACAGTGCTTCGAGTGGCTTGGCTTGAAAGAAGGTTAACGGTGGTCCGGTGAGCTTTCCTTCGTTAAACAACTGACGCCACTGTGCATAGGCAAGGTTTTTGTACCGATAATTATTGTTTAGCCCATCAGGTAAGTAAGGCTGGTAGCTTCGGATGTACTGGAACGTTCCTTTGTGGATAGAACGGACGAAGTCATACTTTTCATCGAAGCGATCGGCATAACTGAAGCTTTCGTCTCTGGTGTTCACTTCCTTTAGCGAGGTGCCCTCACCGAGAAACGGCACACCGTCCATCTCTGCTGGTACGGTAACTCCAGCAAGGTTAAGTACCGTTGGGCCAAAATCAACGAAGCTGACAAAGCCGTCAACTCGCTCCCCTATTCCATCCGGTACCAGATGCCTGAAGTTCTCCGGGATGCGAACCACTAGCGGTACATGAACTCCAGCGTCGGTGAGGTAGCCTTTGCTTTTAGGGAGAACACCGCCGTGATCACCGAAGTAAAAAACAAAGGTGTCTTCTAGAAGATTGTCTTCTTTCAGTTTGCGTACCGTCTCGCCAACAATCTCATCAATCAGTTTCATCCGATCGAGGTAGTAGGCATGGGTGTAACGGAAAAGAGGTGTGTCGGGGTGATAGCCTGCCAGTTGGATTGATTCAGGGTCGGTTTCCGTGGCTACTGTTTCAACGGTCTGTTGGTTGAAGTGGAGCGAACCCTCATGCGATTGCGCATGAGATTGCATGTGAAAAAATGGAGTGGAGGAATCGGGACGATTACGCCAGCTAGCTTTACCTGAGGACTGGTCCCAAATACCGCTCCCCTCGATGGCGTTGTAATCCTTCTTGCTATTGTTTGTCGTAAAGTATCCAGCGTCCCGAAGTAGACCGGGAAACATTTTCAAACCATTCGGCATCGGTGCAAGTTGATACCGTCGATGGAATTGAGTTCCAATACGTGGACCGTAGCAGCCGGTAGCGAGAGTCGTTCGAGCGACCGAGCAGACCGGTGCGTTAGAGTACGCGTGGTCGAAAGTCAAACCTACTTCCGCCAATGCTTCGATGTTCGGGGTTGCTGCTCCACCGGGAAAAAAATGTCGCAGGTAATGGATCGAGTTATCTTCCGATACAATCCAGACAATGTTCGGTTGTTTCGCTTCGAGGCGACTTGTGTCGACGAAGAATCCTAAGTTGAGGATAGCGAAGATAATAAGTGAGATGCGGAACATACTTGAAGGGACCATGAGGGAATGGGTGATGAGTCGGGTGACGCATCCGGACTTTGTGAGCAACACTGGGGGTGTAACCAGCGTCAGAGATTGCAGCTTGTTCGCTTGGTGGTGAGAACGGTCCATCAAAGCGATCTCAAGTGGTAGTCTGCAGTTCAGGAGGCAGGTCTGGTGACGGCATGCCTCCCGATCTTGCAGTGTCACTGGGATTGGTGGCCGATTGGTGAGCGGGCAATTGGCTAAGGAAGCTCAACCGAACGCATTGCAAACGGGCCGCCCTCTGAGTGCTGGATGATCAAAGCGTGCTTGTCGCTCAGTTTTGCAAGTTGAACGACGCCCTGCAGCGACGCAATGGTCTCGTAGGGTTGCCCTGCAACGCCACCGTTTGCGACTCGTTCTGATAACCCCTTGTTGCTCTCCAAGTCGTCGGTGCTGATTTTCATGACGCCTCGGGCGCTGTTTGACATGAGTAGGAAATTTTTGCCATGTTGCTCGTAGACAAGCATGTCCAACGGGCGATTCCGATTGCCAAGCTCAGCGACGGTGGTGCCGGTGATCTTCTCGCGATTCTTGATTTGATTCAGAGGAATCTTCACAAGCGGGGTGCAGACGTAGCCGGCCAGTAAGGTTGGTTCCTCACCAAGATTGAAGGGGACAAAGGTTTGGATGGGAGCGTAATCTTCGCTTCGTCCGTGTGCTGCGTGATAGATTTCGACTCTCATTCCCGCATTGTTCTCGTTGAATGGGAAATCAAATTCGCGGACAGAGCTTGGTGATTCACCCGCCGCCAATCCCGCCACCAAAACTCGTCCCGATGTGTAGGCAAGATCGGTAATGGAATTGTTTCTTGGATTATTGCGTCTTCGTCCTTCTCCAACCTCTTTGTCCTCCGGTGCATGGGGTAGGCTGACCGAAGAGTGGGCGATATTGGAGAGATCCAGTTGGTCGACTTGCCCGTTACCCGCGATACGGACAATGGCGACCTTTTCGCCTGCGGTGACGGAAATGAATGCGTTACCGGTGATTGGATTGACGGCAAGATCACCGATGCTTTCAGCTGACGCATTGACCGTCCCGGTGAGCTTGGCCGACAGGTCGGCGATTTCGTAACTCTGCGTCTTCTCGATCGCAACATCTTCGGTGTTTACCGCATAGATTTTTGCTGCATTAGCATCACCAATGAACAGGACTCCCGAAGGTCCAAAGGTAAGCGAGCCAGCTGACTTGAGTTGAACATCACCTCTCTTGAGACCATAGAGTTCTGCGGCTCCGCAGGACTCGAGATGGTGCGTTAAGCAAATTGTCAAAATAGCCGACAGGAAGGTCAGTGCTCGAACCATGTGCAGATTGCCTCGATCAGTGTGTTGACTCGTCGTCACCTTGGGTGGACGGTTCAATGTGGAGCCTAGAATTGACGATGTCACCAAAGTCTTACGGCAGATTAGTTTACGCGATTTTGTACCTCACGCAACGAATGACGCGGTTGGTTATCGCTGATTAGCCTAGCTGATCAAAAATAAGTGTTACTCGATTAAAAACCGATCATTAAACGATCGTTTTTACATCGGGGCGATTCGGGGTGATCCCATGTCGGTGGTGAGTGTGACGTGGGCATCAAAGGCTTGTCGAATCAACTCGTTTTTGACGTTCTGGCTATCGGGAGAATCCCAAAGATCGATGTGCTCCCACGGATCCCTTGCGAGGTCATAGAGTTCGCCAAGTTGTTTGTCGTGGTACATGCAAAGCTTGTGCGATGGAGTGCGGAACATTGTTCCGAAAGTTCCCGACCCACCAGTGAATTGTGGGTCGAGCGCGTCAAAGTATTCACTCCGCACGTAGTCACGAAAATGATCCGGTGAAGATTCACCGGTTAATACCGGAACCAAACTGCGTCCCTGAAAGTAGTCGGGTTGAGTGACGCCGCAAAGTTCAAGCAGGGTGGCGCTCATATCCAGTAGTTCCACCAATCCGCTCGCCTGAACGGCTTGCTGGAAATGTTTTGGCCAACTGAAGATCAAGGGGATTCTCACCAAGCCTTCATAAAAACGGCAACCCTTGTACATCAGTCCGTGATCGCCAAGGGCTTCACCATGGTCGCTGGTGAATAAAATGACGGTGTTAGCTCGTTGTCCCGTTTCATCAAGGTGATTGAGGATTCGCTGGAACTGGTCGTCGATCTGGGCGATCATTGCGTAATAGCGTGCTTGAGCAAGCGTGGCTTGATGTTCTTCGGGGGTCCTGATTTCATCTTGGAAGTCAAGCGAAGCGAGCTTCCTTTGTTGATCGAGATCAGAGGGTTTGAAGTACGGTCCGGGGAGCGTCGCGGGATCGAATTGATCCGCGTACGACTTGGGTGGAATGAATGGCGGATGGGGATCGTAAATATTGAGATTCAGGAGCCATGGTTCTTGGTGCTCGCGAGATGCTTGGAGGAACTCGATTGCTCTGTCGCTTGCCCAAGTTGTTTGGTGCAACTCTGATGGGACGCGATCCTCATCAGTTCTCAATGCATCCAGGTCTCCGCCTTTACCGCGAACCCAATCCGCGTAGTCATGACCAGACTGCCAGTCATCTCGAGGGGCGTGACTAAACTTCCAGTATGAAAAACCGTCATCAATCCGTGGCTCAGTGCGTTTGCCTGAACTCTGTAGGTGAAACTTTCCGATCAAACCGCAGCGGTACCCCGCATCGGAGATCAGCTTAGTGATGACGGGCGGATAGTTCGGGAAGGAATCGTTGCCATTGCGGGTGTTGTGAACGCGTGAGGGATACATGCCCGTCATGAAGCTTGATCGACTTGGTGTGCAGATTGGGCTCTGGCAGTACGCGTGAGTGAATGCGACGCCCGAGTCGACGAGGGCGTCTACGTTGGGAGTCATGACATGAGGGTTTCCTAATGCCCCGACGGTGTCAAAACGCTGCTGGTCAGTGCAGTACCAAAGAATATTCGGACGCGATTGGATGTTCGGCATTTACTTAAAAAGGCAAGAGAAGATGAATGGTTCAATGGAGATCACGTGGGAGATGAGTGGAACGCGGTGCCTTTGAATTGCGGTGCCTTTGAATTGCGGTGCCTTTGAATTACAGTTCAGCGGACGTGTCGTTGGCCGCTCTATTCTGCTGCTCTCGTAATTGTTTCATGGCCTCAATGATCGCCCGAGATTGTGCCTGAACCGCTTCACTCGCTCGACCTTCATTGATTTCTGATTCACCATGCCTCTGGTAGCCGTCAACCATCTCCCACTCCATCAGCCAGTTGTTATCAACCGATGCATCACGCAGGGCTTGGACGGTTTGGCCGAGGCGTTCATAAAGTTCCCGTGAAGGGCGAGCATCGTACGATCGGTAAGGTGCCTTTCCCTTCGGGAGCTTGGTTGAGTGATGGCCAGATCTGCTTTGTTTCGCGAGCCAATACCAAGCCGTGATCGAAGAGATAAACGCTGCAGTGAATGCGACGAGGGTGAACAGAGAGAATTGTTCTTTCCCACCCAGGAGGAGTCCACCAAACAGTGCCGTTGCAAGCCACTGAAAAGCAATCGAATAAACAAGCCAGCTAGGAACCTTGGCGTGTTTTGACTTTCCGTAGTTGGTGCTTGTTGAATCGGGTTCGTGTGACTCCTTGGCGACCATCACGACCGTGACGGTGATGTTGTCGGGACCACCTCGAAGGTTAGCGAGATCGACTAAGACCTGCGCTGCGTGCTTCGGATCCAAGCAACCGACAAGGGTGCCAATCTCTTCATCCTCAACAACGCCACTGAGTCCGTCACTGCAAAGCACAAATCGGTCGCCGGGTTCGACCGAAAACGGACCCTCAATATCTACTTGTACTGCGGCGTTGGGTCCGAGCGATCTCGTGATCACATTCTTCGGGATCGGTCCCGACCATGAGTTGGTTTTGAGTTCGGGATTCGCTTCGATTTCCCAGACTAACGAGTGGTCAAAGGTGAGTTGTTCAAGGCAGTCACTCCGCAGGCGATAGACACGTGAGTCACCGACGTGAGCGACGGTTGCACCGGCTGAGTTCAGAACCAAACTGCTTGCCGTGGTTCCCATGTTGTGGAACTCTGGGTTACTCTGACCCTTGTTGTAGATTTCTCGATTGGCATGATGGAATGCTGCTTCGAGCGATTCCTCGTTCACCTTCTCGGCTTGGAAATAGGCTCGCGAGATTTCATCCGCAGCCAGCTGGCTGGCTAGTTCTCCTGCAGCATGGGCACCCATTCCATCAGCTACGACAAAAAGATGACCGTGAGAGTTAAAACGATTCTCGCTTTTGGCGAGAACTGAAACAGCGGAATCTTGATTGTTGGAACGGCGCATACCGACATCTGACAACTCTGCATATGCAATGCCAGATTCCCAGTTTTTTTGCACCGAATCGCTGTCGTGTAGGAGGAGTGTTGGAGGACGCAAGCCGCTTTGATTCTTCCAAAACAAGATCTACCCGGCACCCCACGAACGCAATACACACATGACGAGTTGCGTGTGCGGTTAGATCGGTGCAGGACCCAATAATCTCGTGTTTTTGATAGAGTTCAAATCTTACTCGAAGATCTTGGCGGAATGTGCAAAACAGTATTAGAAATTACATCCCCGATACCTGTTTTTCTTCGACGGTTCTTGCGTCAGAACCGCGAACTGTGCGTCAACGTCAACCGAGCATTCAAGTGAAAACCCATTTTCGTGCCGTCGAAAATGAGTTTTGCAGCGGCGTTTTGCTGCGCCGTATCGGATGCTGAAGGGTGAGGAGGGAAGCCTAGAAGATTTTGGAGGGCTGTCCCCACGCATTGATGAAGACCATTTTGCTAAGCGGTCGACGCTGCCGACTGGCTAGTTCTCGCTTTTCCAGTAGCTTGTCCTGCTCGGACTCGGCTGGTGCTTCACTCGGATAACCCATTGCGACCGCTGTGTAGGGTTCAAACCCTTCCGGAAGTTGAAAGCTCTGGCGGGCAGCACTCAAGTTGATTCCGCCCATCTGATGGACTTGCAACCCAAGCTCGCACGCTTGCAGAGAGAGGAAAGCGGTTGCCTGTCCGAGGTCGTGGGCGGCGACTCGATTGGGTTGGCCGTTGTGAGCGAACGAGGTACGCAATATGGAAAGGATCAGGACGGGTGATTTTCGAGCCCAAGCTTGATTGGCTTCCATTAAGCAGCGAACGAGGCTTTCAAACTCTTGTGCTTCTTGTCTGGTAACAATCCAGTACCACGGCTGGTCGTTGTAACTGCTCGCAGCCCATCTGGCGGCTTCAAAGCAGGTTCTTAGTGCCGAGTCCTCGACTTGGCGATCAGAATAACGGTAGGGGCTCCAGCGATTTGCGATCGTGGGGAGCACGGTTGGATCAGTATGATTTACACTGCTCATGGCATCATTCAATGGATTCAAAATAATTACAACCAACGCATTCGGTACTCGATATCATGCACCATCGCCTAAACGAGACCAAGACTGACTTGCCTTGGAGCTCCGTTTCAATCAAGGAGCGGTGTCGGCGAATTGCCGGTGCTCGGAGAGTGATAGCAGAAAATGGTGAGTTGTGGGCGGATTTGTGTCGTAGGGATTGGAGACCGGATCGACTGACGACCGTCTCGGCTGAATTGTTGCCGTTGTGCGCCGCACTGCACTGGATTGGTCGACGAGCTCCCGGTTTGCTGAGACCTCGCCGCTTGTCCAGTTCAACGCGTCCGATTTGGTTGTGGGGCATTCGCAACGAAATACACCATCAACCGCGAGGGAAGGTTTTGATCCTGGGGTCGTGGAATTATCCGCTCTTCCTCGTTGGGGTTCAAATCGCCCAGGCTCTTGCTGCTGGGAATCGTGTCTTGTTCAAGCCGGCCGAGGGCTGCGAGGAGATCGGAGCGGAGTTGGTTCGAGCGTTCCATCACTGTGGTGTTCCTCCTCAGGCACTCGAGCAAATCGATTCATCAGCGGGAGCGGCGATTGCTGCGATTGAGCAGGGTGTGGATTTGATTGTGCTCACCGGTTCTGCTCAGACCGGTCGTGCCGTCTTCCGTCAGGCGGCCCAATCGTTGACACCCATGATTCTGGAACTGAGCGGATGTGATGCAGTCGTTGTTTGCCCAAGCGCGGACGCCCAGCGAGTCGCCGAGTGCATCAAGTTTGGCTTGACTTTTAACAGTGGAGCAACCTGTATTGGGCCAAGACGATTGATTGGTGAGCGAGAGGTTTGCGAAGCGGTCAGCGAGCAGTTGGTAGAAAAACTAGCAAGCGTGGAGCAACAGGCGATTCATCCTGCCGCGAAGGATTCAGTGGTCGCGATACTACGACGCGCTTTCGAAGAAGGGGCGATCGACTTGACGGGCCGTTTTTCTTTGGATGAATTAGAGAAGACGGGATTCATGACGCCATTGGTTCTCGGGAATGTGCGGTCAGAGAGTGAAATTGCAAAAGCTGACATTTTTGCTCCGGTGATCAGTCGTCTAGATGTCCAGCGTATTGAGGAGGCGGTATCAATCGTCAATCAGTGTCGCTACCGGTTGGCTGCCAGTGTTTTCGGCTCCAAGGCAGATGCTGCTGCGATCAGCGACCAACTGTCTGTCGGTTCCGTTACCATCAACGATTTGGTGGTCCCGACTGCAGACCCTCGTGTTCCGTTCGGTGGACGAGGTGAAAGTGGTTTTGGAGTGACTCGGGGAGAAGAAGGATTGATGTCGATGACGGTGCCGGTGTTGAAGTCACGGCGGCATGGCAGTTTTATACCACATCTCATTTTTAATCGTGAGAAGGACTCCAGCGTTCTCTTGTCGGTGATCAGGCTTCAGCACGGCGGGAACCTCCGCCTCAGGCTCAAGGGGCTCTGGCAACTAATCGCCAGCTTTCGAAAATGAGACGGGAAAATTTTTCGATGCTTTGTCGAACCTTCTCAACTTTGCATCTTTTAACTTTGCGTCTTCTCGTGAAATTGAATCAAAACGAGCTTGTCGAAACAGACACCCTTTCGGCACGATGTGAACCAAGGATAATTCACAGCAGTCAACCATATGTGACGGCTTCAGAGGCAGGGATTTTGAGAAGAGCGTATGACAGCTAACCAAACGCAAAAGAAACATCATGTTGTGGTCATTGGAAGCGGGCTTGCTGGTTTAGCCTCCACCTGTGTGCTTTCTGCTCGCGGCTATCGGGTTACACTCGTTGAGAAAAATGATTGGTACGGCGGCAAAGCAGCAATTCATCAAAGCAATGGGTACCGATTTGATATGGGACCCACCATCTTGACGCTGCCAAGCGTGCTCAAGAAGATTTTTCGCGAAGCTGACCGAGCGATGGATGATTATCTTGATCTTGTTCCGCTTGATCCACAGTGGCGATGTTTCTTCGATTCTGGTCACGGGGGTGCAAACCCTGCTTCTGATCGGATGGGTGCAGATGCCGAGAAAGCGTTTGGCAACGTTTTGGACTTGGTGTCCGATGTGGAGAAGATGAAACGGCACCTGCTTGAATTTACGGGCGACGCAAAAATCGCCGATGGTTATGGTGAGTTCATCAAGGTAAGTGAGCAATTGCACCGCGTGTCGGATCGCTTCTTCTTTTACCGCTCGATCGGTGGGCTTCGTGACACGATGGAAGTTGGGGGTGCCTTCTCTGCTTCGGTTTTGAAGGACGTCTTGTCACTGCGGATGGGACGTAGCGTTGCATCGGTGGTGCGTTCACATGTTCCCGAGCATCGTGTAGCACAAATGATGGATCACTTTACGCAGTACGTGGGATCCTCGCCTTACCAGTCACCTGCTGTTCTGTGCGGGATAGCACACATGCAAACGGAGGAAGGGATTTGGTATCCCATCGGCGGTACGAGGGCTGTTCCGGAAGCTCTCGCAAAACTCGCTACCGAGCTTGGGGCTGAGATTCGTTTATCGACGGACGTTAGTCAGATTGAGCTGCAGGGGAATCGGGTTACGGGCGTCCGGCTTGAGTCCGGTGAAACGATTCCGTGTGATGCAGTGGTAAGCAACTGTGATGCGGTGAGAACCTACACGGAGCTTCTCGGTGAGACGCCGCAGTCCCAAGGGTTTCAGAGAAAGAATCGTCACGAACCGGCCTGTAGCGGAGTCGTTTTGTATCTGGGGCTCAATCGACGTTATCCGCAGTTACTGCATCACAACTTCGTCTTTTCTCGGGACCCGGAAGAGGAGTTCGATTGGATCTATAAACGAGGTGAACCTGCACCGGATCCTACTGCCTACCTCTGCGCGCCGAGCATTAGCGAGCCGGAGGTTGCACCGGATGGATGCGAATCGCTCTACGTTTTGGTGCATACCCCGTACTTGAGATCACATCATGATTGGGGGTCGATGTTGCCGAATTACCGGGAGATCATCCTTGATAAATTGGAACGCACAGCGGGACTCGATGGTTTACGGGATGCAATCGTCTACGAATCGGCTCTCACACCAGAAGGGATCGATAAGAGGTACCGTGTCCTCAATGGGGCGATTTACGGTTTGGCGAGTCACGGCAAGTTCGTCGGGGCTTTCAAACCCGGTAATCGTCGACGCGATGTCAAAGGTTTGTATTTAGCGGGTGGGGCCGCACATCCCGGTCCGGGGATGCCGATGGTGATGATGAGTGGGTGGATTGCGGCGGACTCCTTGGACTCCGACTTCGCGTAGAGCGAAAGCAAGGGGGGAATTGTTAAGCAATTGTTAAGCAATGGTTCTGCGGTTGTTAAGAAACGGTGTTTTGTTCCTTATCTCGATGTGGCACGAGAAAAAACGGTTAAACTTCCGCGACGAATCCGAGAACGGATCCGGATTTCTTAACACCGTGCGGGCGAAACCAGATGCGGACTTTTCTGACTTCCACCAGCCGATCAACCTTGATTACCGTTATCTGCCTGATGGCATTTTGCGGCACTCGCAATTCTTCGACAACTCTTTCGGCGGAAGGACTCAGTAGCACGAAGGTGAGTCATCTTGAGTCGTCGATCAAGTCAGATTTTTGGCTCTCGTCGATGCGTGCGATCGAAGCAAGGTTTCATCATCAGTTGCTTCGCCCCGGGCAACGACTGCAAGATAACTTACCGGATTACTACTGGGCGGCGAATTTGGATCTCCGTCGTCACTTGGACTCGTTGGAGGTCGCTCATCATAATCGGGACGACGATACGCTACAGGGTGTGACTCTTGTCGCGGGTACCGCTGGTGTTGGTAAGACCTTTATCAAGAAAGGACTCTTCAGCGAGGATTCAATCGAATCGAGTGTTGTGAAGTTTGATATTCGTGATTGGTACGTTGATTTTCAAGCTCAGGGTCTCGCACAGCTGCGGGCTGATATCGTCCACGATGGGCAGGTGATGAGCCAGCTTCTCAAGTTAAGCGGTGACGGGCGTCGGGCTTTCGTTCGGCGATTATTAACAATTGAGAAGCCATTTCTGATCATGGATTCTTTGGATGAGGTGCATCCGGACGATTACCTCTATCTGCTTGAGACACTGCAGGAATTCGTATCAAAGCGACAGGGTGCAGTGCGGCACGCTTTTGTTTTTGGTCGGCCACTAGTGTTTCGTGAGTACTGGCATCAGTGTTGTAGCGCCGAGAGGATTCAGGGACTTAGCTGCTTCGTGCTCCATCCTCCGAGGTTTGTTTCATTCGGTGACCTGCGGGTTTCAAGTTGGAATTATCACTGTTGGAAATACAAACTATGCATGGTCGACGCTGAGGGTTCTGAGACCGATCTTCCACTCGCCAACTATGAACAGTGGTGCGAAGCGGGATTCACTCGCGAAGGCTCCTTTGAAAATCTTCGGTGTTCCGTGAATCAGTCGATGCGACCTAAGGTAAATGAGACGCTTGAAATGTGGGCGAGTACTTACCCGAGTGTCGCGGCGGTGCTTACGAATCTTGCTGGGAACTCCATGGTCCGCGAGATCGTGGAGGATGCGGTGGCAAGGAAGGTGGATTACTCTGAGAAGCAGTTCAAGGAGGAGTTTTTTGCCAAATGGCTGGAGCGTGACACTCTTTCAGGCGACCGTCCGAGTCGACTCAAGCCCCGCGAGTTGGATCTGTATGTCAAACTGCTTGAAGCCGTTGCTGTTCAGTACGCGGATCAGGCGATCGCCAGTACAGATGGTTTTTTCGAAGTCGCACCCACCGACAACGCAGTTGTGGAGCATGATGGTCAGCCGGTCAGTGTGGGGGTAGAGCGCCTGCTGAATCGATCAGGCCTAGTGAATTTGGATGCGCAACGTCCCGGAGATGCGAGATATCGTTTCGAGCCGATTTGGTTTCATCGTTGGCTGATTGAAAAGCATCTAGAGCGAGCATCCGAACCTCAGGTCGCCAAGCCGTTGGTGACCGCAAAGAGCGAAATTTAGTGAGCTTTGTTCTTAGTTAACTGTCTTTTCTCAATTAATTCAGCGTTCCACTATTTCGCTACCGAAGGCGCGTTTAAATCTCTGCATTGGACACTTTTGTGGTGTTCGCTCTTTGCCAACAGGGAAATGCGTCTTGCGTTTTGTAGAGAGCTTTTTTCAGCAAAACGAAAAGCTTTGACTAAAGCGTAATTCTTGGGGGTTGCAGCATCCCCGATTCTGGGGTTTATCGCCCCTCTATTGTTCAGCGATGCCCCGATAGGCAAGTCGTGAGTCAGCTTGCTTTTTCTCGTGCTTTGAAGCTGATTTGCCGAAAACGATTTGTAGGGGGCAGAGAATGATCAGCCGGTGATGGCTGGCAGGAGAACATCGCAAATGGATCGTGATTGATCAGGGATGTTTTTTCCTAAATCGTAATGCGACTTGAGAACGACTTCGAATCTTATCCCTTGGAGGG
>JAKMEW010000183.1 GCA_022425745.1 Rubripirellula sp. | reverse complement strand
GCCTCCTTCCCAGCGTCTTGCCAGTCCAAACCTACTGTTTCCTCGGTAATACCTCCTTCGAGCGTCTTTTCTGTGTTTTCTGCGGAAACTTTAACGGTCGATCCCCCCGCTGACGGTAGCGATCCGGGGGTGGAGATGGCGGATAACGGCATCTGATCTGACTCGCGGCGAGGGGACCCACTTGGGTCTCTGGGTGTTTTGGCCGAAAGGTTTTGAGCGAGGTTGTTTGTAAAAAGATTGAGCTGGAGCGATTTTGCGACCGTGATGAGTGCATCCACAGCAAGTGCGGTCTCCTCCATGCTGCTGCTCACATTCAACATGGATGAGCCAGAAACTGTTTGATTTTGGTCAAGCCATCTTGTGACGGAATTGCCACCGCCCCATCCACCGTCGGGGTTTTGTTGCGAAAGCAGGTAGCGATACCCGCGTTGGACGACTTGATCGTCCAAGAAATGAACCGCTGCTGCAAGTACTTTTGCTGTGCCGTAAATAGGGTTGCTCTCGTCTTCACGGTCTTGGTTGCCAAACCAGAGAGGAAGCCAGGAGCCATCTGCTTGCTGGTTCTTACTGAGAAACCTTTTGGCTCGCTTCAACGAAGCCTCTTCGTGGTGTGTGATTCCGAGTTCGGAGGCGCCTTTTATCGCACGAAGTGCGTGAGCTGTGAGGTCATTGCTGCTACGGTCAAACGGGAGTTTTCCCCAACCACGACAGAAAGTTGGCCAGCCTCCGTTGCGATTCTGTAAACGCTTGAGCCAGCGAAGGCCATGTTGCATTGCTTCATGGATCTCTGGTCCTTGCTCAGGCAGCCAGCGTGTCGCCTCGCGGAGTGCGAGTATGGCAGCAGGTGTATCGTCACTGTCAGGAACCGCACCACTAAGATCGCTCCAGCCCCAGCCACCAGGTTCAGCACCCGTGAATGGATGTCGCTTCAGGTGTTGGCATTTCAAGTGCCATGTGAGCAGCGATAGGGTGCACCAGCTTCCGTCATCCTCTGGGTCACATGATAGGGCATGCATCGACAACGACGTGACCCAGGTTGCCAGGTTGGTATCGATTGGCCATAGTCCCTGATCGTTTACCGAATCCAAAAGAAACCGTAGGCCGTTTTGAGAAACGGTATGATTGGTTCGTCCGGTCACCGCTAGGCTCATCACAACAAACGCCGTGAGCGGCGTCGCTTCAAGAAAGCCACCACTTTCTGGCTGCATCCGATTGAGAACCTTCATGGTTCGATCAATCATTGCAGAGCGAATTGTTCGTATCGGCAAAAATGCTCTCGGGCCGTGGTAGTGGCGAGTCTGCCCAATTGCAACCAACGCGGGGACGGCATAACTCACGACGGGCATTCTCAGCAATCGATACATGGACTGTGGGAATGCCGCCGCTTCAAACGGTAACGCAGGGACTCGATCCCAGGGAACCAATCCGGCGATAGCGAGATTTGTAAGGATCGGTACAACAAAGGTTTTGTCGGTGCCGTAACGTTCCTTGAGTGCGCTGAATGCGCCGGCTTTTTCAATGTAGCCATTGAGTGATTGGCGTTGTTCTTCGCTGAGCGAGCGATTCACGGCTTGGCCAGCCAAGGTGGATGCGGCGAGGACGAGGTAGCTAGTCGCAATATTGGAATGACTCCGGTCAGTGTCTCCGAAGCCTCCGTCCTCGTTCTGTTGTGCTTTGAGTGCTTCTATGCCGGAAATCACCGCAGCGATCAACTTTTCACTAGGAATTGAATCCGGGGTCTCGGTTACCTTCTTCCTGGGGGTCCCGTTTTTCGGGGGCGTCTCATCGGGGCCACCATGGATTAAGTTGGCCGCAATTGCGCTGACGGCTGTCGCGGTGCTCAAGGCAGATGGAGAGAGTTCACCCTTCCAGTAACTACCGGCGACCCTTTGATCAAGAAGCTCTTGCCGCAGTGAATCAAGCGACTTACGGGTGCGTTGAATGATGGATTGAGCTGGGGACGTTGAGGTGGTCATCTGTGTGAAGCCGATCCGCATGGTCGATGTTTACGATGTTGCAGTGTCTGATCGCACCGTGAACGGTCGAGTTGACGGTTGTGAAATGATAGGAGAGCCGGTAAGTCCGTTCCAGTGATGCACTGCACGCACCTTTCTCTTATCCACTGATTACGTCACTGATTCGTGATGGTACGCTGAGTTTGGATCGATTATCTTGCTCAATCGTGAGCCAAACCTCCTTCACCCCTGCATTGCATATTTTCAGAGGAATTCATGAGAAGACGCAACTTCCTTCAGATCGCATCCTCCGCTCTTGCGACGTCATCGATGCCAGCCATCGCTCGCGAAGCATTCAATCGCAGTGGTGGCCCCCGTTTCCAGCTTGGCCTCGCCGCCTACTCGTTGAGAAGCTACTTCTCGTTTTCTCGAGGCAGGAAACAGGAGCCTGCGCAGGACGGTAAACCATTGGATATGTATCGCTTTATCGATTACTGCGTTGAGCAGGGTTTGGATGCGGCGGAGCTTACGAGTTATTTCTTTGATCCTGCGATTCGGGATGAAACATTTCTCGACATCAAACGGTACGCCTTCGTTCGTGGTGTTGCGATTTCCGGGACAGCAATCGGAAACAATTTCACGATTGGCGCCGGTCCAAAGCTAGACGAAGAAATCGCCAAGGCGATGACTTGGATTGATCGTGCGAGTTTACTCGGGGCGCCTCATGTTCGTTTTTTCGCTGGCACTGGAAAGCAATTGCAGCAGGATCCAAAGCGGATGGATGAAGCATGTGCGGCCATTGAAAAGTGTGCTCAGCATGCCGCGCAGCGTGGTGTATTCATCGGTATCGAGAACCATGGAAATCTAACAAGTGACCAAATGCTACAGATCATGGATCGAGTTCAGAGTCCGTGGGTGGGTATCAATTTGGATACTGGAAATTTTTGGTCCGACGATCCCTATGGTGATCTTGAAAAGTGCGCTCCCTACGCCGTGAATGTTCAAGTCAAAGTCAGCATGAAAAAACCTAACGGCGAACATTACACAGCTGATCTAAATCGAGTTGGAAAGATTCTCAAAGAGGCGTCCTATCAGGGATACGTTGTTTTGGAATACGAGGACGCAGATCCGTACAAGAATATTCCTGCATCCTTAAACAGCTTGCGGCAATCGTTAAGCACGTAGATCGTTAAGCACGTAGGTGGATCGCTGAAGTGGATCGCTGGATTGGCCGTTTAACTTACGGCGGTCGATGTTAGTTTTTTTCTGTTTTGGCTTCCGCTGCTTCATTGTGCGATTGATCTGATTGATTTGCCTCATTTATTAATTGCTTGATTAAACGCGACGGTACTAGCTTGGAGAGCTTTGCCCCAGATTGGTCGTTCATCACTCCGATGTACATCCCAATGACTGCTTCGCATGTCGCATCATCTGCAGTGATCAACGCGGGGCCACCGCTGGTGCCCTGCGCGAGCGGTGGGCTTGAAAAGATAATCGGCTCGGTTCCCCAGTCGTTCTTCGCTGGAAGCTCTTTTGAAACGATGTGTCCAGGCACTGCGAGTGGCGAGAGTGTGCCTGAACTCCCAATTCCAAGAGGGAATCCTATCGTCGTTATTTCGGTTCTTCGCTTTGATGCGGTGGAGGCTAAGAGTTCTTCATCAAACGCTAGTTGATTCAAATGAGAAATATAGGGTTCATTACCTTTTCTCTGGATCAGTTCTGCCACTGCGAGATCAGAAACGGAATCACGATTCCACGGATTCTTTGATGGCTTAACAATGGATTTCAGCGTGACCCACTGCGGCTGATTTTGCGGGTCAAGATAATGTAGTTGGCTCTCTCCATTGGTTTCCGAGGATGCATGGCCAGCGGTGATGAGAAACAGACGATTCTGCTTGCGAATCATGAATGCGCTGCAGAGTCGACCCGTCTGCGGATTGCTGGCGTCGCGACTTTTAATGCAGACCACTCGATCCCATGTCTCTATTTGCTCTACGTGCTTGGAGGGCGGGAATTCTGGCGATACTTCCTCAGCATTGGATGGATCGATCTGGATAGCCAGCATATAGAGGACAGTCATGGGGATGAGGAATCGTGACTTAATCATCGGTGTTCTCTGGTCGCTGGGTTTCACTGCTGCATTCAATTTGAATGGCGGCAATGGAAGTGGAATCAGTATCGACTAGCCGTTTCTTGCTTGTAGTGGATTGGGTCGTGCTTGTCGACGGCTAGGAGTGTCGGAGAGAGTGATCTTGCTGGCCGAGCTTGACGAAGAATTGCCGGTTTTGGTAACTATGGGAGTTTCTCGTTCGATTGGTTGGACGCAAGCGTGCAACACGCTGCATTGGAAGATGTTTCGGCAACGATGTCATCAGGCGAATCAAGTATTCTGGATCCTTGTGTTTCTGGGGTCACACGGGGTCGCGTGCGCACAGGAGACACTTGAAGCCACCTGGCGTTCGGGTGTGTCTCGCTGGAATGGAACTTCGTATGAAAATGCACCGATCGATGATTCGCCGCTCGCAAAGTTGGCCTCCCCGACCCCTTATGGTGATCTTTCAGCGAACTCGCCCGAGATTCATAAATCTCAGGCGGAGCTTTCCACCACGGCGTCCATGCAGGGTAGCTCCGTAGCGCCGGTGACGAATCCGCAAAACGATGCGGCCGAATCGACTACTGCAGCCAACTCAATTGATGCACCTAGCGTATCGCTTGCGTTAAACACTGCAGATGATGCTCTGACGCTTTCCGATGAGCAACTTGACGTTGGGGCGATCGACGCCGAGGCAACGGATCTTGCTGGGATGAGTGTCGCAGAGGTCATTGAGGGGGAAGAAACACAGGGTTGGCGATCTCGATTTGGATTTTTCTTGCGGCAATCGACTTCGACTTTGGACTGGTTGCAAGGTTGGGATTCTCAGGCTGAATTGGGACTTGATGGTAGTTCTGGTAACGCGGAAACACTTGGCGTGCATGCCGGTTTTGAATCAAAAAGGTCAACGAAGTACTTTGATCTCGAACTCGATGTTGATTACCGTAAGGCGAGAAATCGGCAAACGACAACTGAGGACAATGGGCGGATCTCGAGCGACTTTGACCGCATGTTCAACGGCACTTCTCATTCTGCGTTTGGGAAGTTCGGAACAGAGTGGGATCGATTCAAGGCGTTCGACCTAAGGCTAAACCTGAATGGCGGCTACGGGTATCACTGGATTCGTCGAGATGATGCATCACTTGTGACTCGGTTCGGGGCTGGTGCTTCGCGAGAAATTGGCGCGCCCAATGACGACTGGATTCCTGAAGCCGTTTTTGGTGTCGAGTCGGAACGTAAATGGTCAGCTCGTCAAAAGATGAAGCAGAAGTTGGAATACTTTCCTGCTTGGGAAAACTTTGGCAATTTTCGTCTCGTTGCCGATTTATCGTGGGAAACAACCTTAGACGAAGCGGATAAGTTGCGGCTGAAATGGTCGATGAATAACCGGTATGATAGTACCCCTCAAGGCGCGCGTCGCAATGATTTGTACTACTCTTTGTTGCTGCTCTATAAGTTCTGAAATCTAAGTTCTGAAATCTGAAAGTTCTGACTTATAGCTTGTTGGCCATCATCTGAGGAAAACAAATAGCAGGCCACCGGGCTCTGGGCGTTCAATGACGGCAT